>NZ_LWGF01000625.1:0-38700 GCF_001635355.1 Oleiphilus sp. HI0125 | reverse complement strand
CTTTCTTCTCAGCTTCTTTCTTCTCAGCTTCTTTCTTCTCAGCTTCTTTCTTCTCAGCTTCTTTCTTCTCAGCTTCTTTCTTCTCAGCTTCTTTCTTCTCAGCTTCTTTCTTCTCAGCTTCCTTCTTCTCAGCTTCCTTCTTCTCAGCTTCCTTCTTCTCAGCTTCTTTCTTCTCAGCTTCCTTCTTCTCGGCTTCCTTCTTCTCGGCTTCCTTCTTCTCGGCCTCTTTCTTGTCCGACTTCGGTTCATCTTTCTTAAGCTGAACAGTTACAGATTTGTCCTGCACTTCTTCCGTAAAATCGACAGGATTATAGATAAGATAGGTCGCAACGGAGCTATGCAGCAACAAGCTTCCGATGAAAGTAAGGCTGTATCGTTTACGGTATCCTTTTGGTAGCATCCGTCTAATTCTTATTTGCTGCTTTGATTTATTGTTCGCGAGGAAAACTATGGGAGACGTTGTTCAGTTTAAAAGACCTTCGCTCAAAGAGAAGCATAAAGGAAAAAGCCTTTGTAAGCATGGCTTTCACAAATGGGTGATCGAAAAAGAGAACCAGTTTGACGTTAAGCAAGGGAGGCTTGTCACAGTTATGCGCTGTGCGAGATGCCAAGAGAAAAAGATTGAGTTGAAGTAGCGCAAACGACACCGTTCACGCTACTTTTATCAGATGTATTACTGCGCTTCTTGCTGCGCTTTAATCGCCGCAATTTTCCTATCACGATTTTGAGCAATAGCTTCAGTTGCTTCACTACCAATATGGCCTTGGCCACGTGCGCGCGCTAAGTCAATCTGTTTTTGACGTTCTTCGAATCGTTTGATCTGGCTAGGCGTGTGTTTGCCAAAACACTTAGGACAACTCACACCTTTTTTGTAGTGTTCGTGTTCCATATCTTCGGCAGTAATTGGAAGTCGACATGCGTGGCATTGATCATAGGCGCTTTTGTTTAGATCATGATCAACAGCAACACGATTATCAAACACAAAGCAATCGCCTTCCCACATCGTATCTTCTTTAGGGACTTCTTCCAGATATTTAAGGATGCCACCCTCTAGATGATAAACCTCATCAAAGCCCTTTTCTTTTAGGAAAGCTGTCGATTTTTCGCAACGAATGCCGCCCGTACAGAACATAGCGACTTTTTTATGCTTAGCAGGATCTAAATGTTCATCAACATAAGCTGGGAATTCTCTAAAGGTATCAGTTTTGGGGTTTACGGCACCCTCAAACGTACCAATCTCATACTCATAGTCATTACGCGTATCAATTAACACAACTTCAGGATTAGAAATAAGCGCATTCCAGTCTTTAGGTTTGACGTATGTGCCAACAACTTTTTTAGGATCGATACCCTCTACTCCCATCGTGACAATTTCTTTTTTAAGTTTCACCTTGGTGCGGTAAAACGGTTGAGATTCATCAAACGAAAGCTTGTAATCAATATCTGCAAACTCGGGAATAGCTTTCAACCAAGTTAATAAGGTTTCAATGGATGCTTCGGTGCCAGATACCGTGCCGTTGATTCCCTCGCTTGCTAGCAATAATGTACCGCGTACATCGTTTTCTAGCATTTTATCTAGTAAGGGCTGGCGAAGTTCTTTGTAGTTTGGCAAGTCGACGAATCGATACATTGCACATACGGTGATGTTAGACATATAGATGTTCCTGTGTTCAGCGACCAGAACGTAAAACTGGCGCGTTTAATAAGAGCGGCGCATTATAACGGCATATTGTGCAATTGGTAGTCAGCGAGCACCAAGCTCGCCATTCACAACAAACACTCATACACTATATATGGTTATAAAAGGCTAGCCACCCCTACTACTTTTTAATCCAATTTGGTGCAAGGCAGTGCCCACTCAACGTCTAAGCCGCACCAAAATAAGCCCTACAAAAAGTCAATAAATATTTAAGGTTTTTTCATCAAAAAAGACACAAGAGAATCTTCACATACCACTATATGCTGTTATACTTCTCCGCAATTACTCTACATATAGTAAACAAACAATTCATAACACTATATATAGGGATACATCTTCTATCCCGTAATTAGGCGTAACTAAACGAATAGCTGTACCTTTGAACCCTCGTAATCGCTTAGTTGTCTTGGCTTTAAAGGTTATACGTGAGCAGAAAGAGAACATTTCTGCCACCACTAAATATAGGGGTTGCTCAGGTTAGGCAGCCAATAAAACATTTTAATGTGATAGCTCACTTAAGGAAGAGTGTCTGTCATTTAGAACGTCCACGAGGTTTCATAAATGAACGCTAAGGTCGAACCCCTCATTTCTCCACTCCCGATGCAAGATGCGTCGGTAGACATTTGGCACACTAAATACCAGCTGAAAACAAAGTCTGGCGAAGCTGTTGATAAAACAATCGCTGAAACTTATGAACGTGTGGCCCGTGCTCTATCTTCTGTAGAATCAGAGGAAAAGCGCGAGCAGGTATATGCAGATTTTAAATGGGCATTAGAGACTGGCGTCATTCCCGCAGGCCGCATTATGTCGAATGCAGGCGCTGGCGAACATAAGCCTGCAACTTCCACCATTAACTGTACCGTTTCAGGCACAGTCTATGACTCAATGGACGATATCCTACTTAAAAACCACGAGGCAGGCTTAACACTAAAAGCCGGCTGTGGCATCGGATATGAGTTTTCTACTTTACGCCCTAAAGGTGCGTATGTTGCTGGTGCAGGTGCGACCACCTCTGGCCCATTGTCGTTCATGGATATCTTCGACAAGATGTGTTTTACAGTATCATCAGCAGGTGGTCGACGTGGCGCACAAATGGCGACTTTCGATGTACACCATCCTGATGTTTTGGACTTCATTAAAGCTAAACGTGAAGATGGTCGTCTTCGTCAATTCAACTTGTCACTATTAATCACTGAAGACTTCATTAAAGCAGTAAAAGACGATGCTGACTGGAGACTTTCTTTCCCAGTTACAGCAGAAGAAGTTGCTGAAGAGAATCTAGACCTTACTGACACTGAGCAGTTTGTATTCCGTTCATTCCCTGTTAAATCTGGGTACGTCGCAAACCAAGAAGGTTTAATCGGTTGTCGTGTTTATAACACTGTTAAAGCGCGTACGATTTGGGATTCTATTATGAATTCTACTTACGATTTTGCTGAGCCAGGTTTCATCCTGATCGACAAAGTTAATGAGATGAATAACAACTGGTTCTGTGAAAACATTCGCGCAACAAACCCTTGTGGCGAACAACCATTGCCACCTTATGGTAGCTGCTTGCTTGGTTCTGTCAATCTAACGTCTTTCGTTGAAAAGCCATTCACTGACAAGGCTTCATTTAACTTCAAGAAGTACCGTAAGGCAGTTGCTATCTTCACGCGTATGCTCGACAACGTTGTTGAGATAAATGGCCTGCCTTTAATGGGGCAACGCAACGAGATTAACTTTAAGCGTCGCCATGGCATGGGCATTTTGGGTCTTGGTTCCACATTAACCATGATGAAAATGCCATACGGTTCGCCAGAGTCTGTTGAGTTCACTGAGAAAGTGAACCGCGAAATGGCTCTTGAAGGCTGGAGACAAGGTCTTGAACTAAGTAAAGAGAAAGGTCCAGCGCCAATCATGGAAGAAGAGTTCGCAGTGACTGCCGAAATACTACGCGAACGCCCAGAGCTAAGCGCAGACGGTTACTCCTTAGGCGATACCGTGAAAGGTAAAGTTCTTCACGCAAAATATAGCCGTTACATGCAACGTATTGCTGATTACGAGCCAGAATTAGTCGATCAGCTTGCGGAGCAAGGTGCACGTTTTACACACCATACTTCAATTGCACCGACGGGAACTATTTCTTTGTCTCTTGCTAACAACGCAAGTAACGGTATCGAGCCAAGCTTTGCTCACCACTACTCCCGCAACATTATTCGCGAGGGTAAGAAGACCAAAGAAAAAGTGGATGTTTATTCATTCGAATTACTTGCTTACAGAAATCAGGTCAATCCAGAAGCAATGCCATTTAGTGATAACCCCGACAACGCATTGCCTGATTATTTCATCGCGGCAGATGAAGTAACGCCAAAGCAGCATGTCGATATTCAAGCGGCAGCACAGAAGTGGGTAGATTCTTCGATCTCTAAAACGGCGAACGTTCCTACAGAGTTCCCATATGAAGAATTTAAAGATATTTACATGTACGCCTATGAGCAGGGCTTAAAAGGCTGTACAACATTCCGTTTTAATCCTGAAGCATTCCAGGGCGTTTTGGTGAAAGAGCAAGATCTCGAGAACACCTTGTACGAATTTACATTGGATGACGGAACAACCGTAAAAGTGAAAGGCAACGAAGAGATTGAATACGACGGTGAAATCCACACCGCTGCGAATCTATTCGACGCACTAAAAGAAGGCACCTACGGTAAATACTGATCAAGATTCGCCCGCTTATAGCGAGTGAATAAGAAAAAGGAATATGACAATGGCAATTAAAATCGAGAAAAAAATCGTAGGCTATCAAGTTCATACCGACGCATCGGCAGCCATTAAAGAGGCCGAAGTCGAGCAACAGCCTAAGCCGATTGAGATGAATGAGAAAATCGAACGTCCTGATTTTCTTTTAGGCTCTACGTACAAGGTAAAAACACCTGTAGATGAGCACGCGCTTTACATCACGATCAACGACATCATTTTGAATGAAGATACGGATCATGAAGTGCGCCGCCCATATGAAGTGTTCATCAACTCTAAGTCGATGGAACACTTCCAATGGGTTATCGCCTTAACGCGCGTTATTTCAGCCGTTTTCCGTAAAGGTGGTGACATTACATTCTTGGTGGAAGAGTTATCTTCTGTGTACGACCCGAATGGTGGTTACTACAAGAAAGGCGGCGTGTTCATGCCATCGCTTGTTGCTGAGATTGGCGCTGTGATTGAAAAGCACATGAAGTGCATCGGTCTTATCGAATCGGAAGAACTGAGTGATACGACGAAGCAAATTCTAGCTGAAAAACGTGCTGAGTTTGAGCAAGCAGCTAAAGCTAATACCGCAGAAAGCTCTGCTAAAGAAGAGCCAAGCCCATTCCCAGATACAGCACAGCTATGTAAGAAGTGCAATACAAAGGCTGTGATTATCATGGACGGTTGTGCAACCTGCCTAAACTGCGGCGACAGTAAGTGCGGCTAATCACCAACTAGCGGTCATTACAAAAGGCTTACTTTAGGTAAGCCTTTTTTCTTTCTAAATTTCGACAACAATACTCAAATTGTAAAAATCAACGCTTATATAAAAGCATGGGTTGTGGCATATTTGTGGCCGAACTTTTGCTTCAAATAAGGTCATTCAATATCTATAACTAGACCTTGTATATTTAGGACAACAACGACAATGATCAAAAACTGCTTATTCCCTGTTGCGGGTTATGGCACACGCTTTCTACCAGCGACAAAAGCAATGCCAAAAGAAATGCTTCCTCTTGTTAACAAACCACTCGTGCAATACGGTGTTGAGGAAGCGCAGGAAGCCGGTATGGATAACTTTGGTTTCGTAACAGGTCGCGGCAAACGCGCAATTGCAGACCATTTCGACATTAGCTATGAGCTAGAGCATCAAATTCAGGGCTCAGGAAAGGAAGCAATGCTTTCTGATATTCGAGGGCTTATCGAGAACAATACTTTCTCGTTTACACGTCAGCACCATATGAAAGGCCTTGGCCATGCGATTTTGTCAGGTAAGCCATTGGTTGGCGATAATCCTTTCGCAGTGTTGCTTGCAGATGACCTTTGTGTCGGCGATGCACCAGGAAACGGTGTACTAAAACAGATGTCTGAGCTGTATAACCAGTTCCGTTGTAGCATCGTTGCAATTCAAGAAGTGCCAGCAGATCAAACTCACAAATACGGCGTCATCGCAGGCGAATCAATGAAAGATGGCTTGTATCGCATTACTGACATGGTTGAGAAACCAGCACCAGAAGATGCACCAAGCAACCTCGCTATTATTGGCCGCTACATTCTTACGCCGGACATTTTCGACATTATCGAACAAACACCTCCAGGTAAAAACGGAGAGGTTCAGATTACCGATGCTCTGATGACACAAGCTAAGAAAGGCTGTGTACTCGCTTATAAATTCAAAGGTCAGCGCTTCGATTGCGGCAGTGTAGATGGATTTGTAAAGGCTACGAACTACGTGTACGAAAACGTATATACGCCGGACTAAGGTAAGTTATCGCTATAAACAAAAGGCAGCCAATTGGCTGCCTTTTTTGTTATAAGCCCATGAGTTGAAGTATTAACTCTTGGTTTTGAGGGTCGCTTTTTCGAAAGCGTTTTATCAACGCCAACTCTTGCTGTTTGGGAAGAGCGTCATCCAAGTGTTTATCTAACTCATTCAATGAATCACTTAGGTCTGAAAATTCAGATTCATCAATGCCGGGCAAATCGAGTTGTGGAAATTGGTGCGCGCTTGGAACATCTAAAAAGTACTCTAAGGATGCGCCTGTTTTAAAACAAATATCGAGTAGGTTCTCTAAACTCGGGAACACCTGAGCATTTGAATCTTCCCATGCCTTTACGACTGACTCATCAACCGAGCATAGATTCGCAATATCAGACAAGCTCAGCTTATGTGTTTCACGGAAGAACCGTAGCTGCTTACTAAAACTCTGTAGATACTTCATGGATTCGCACTTTAAAATAACTATTCTTATAACTATAGCAGTGCCATCAAATCTTGCACTAAGCAGCTAATTTATATAGAAAAATAAGCCTTAACTATTTTGGTTGCTAATCCATAAGGCATCGTAGGGACGCATATTTACAACACCGTCGATATCAGTAATCACAGTACCTGAGAGCAAATCGACCCAACTATCAAACTCCGTAATATTCAATTCGCTTAAATGAATGTCTTGCTCTGTATCTGAGATGTTATAGATACAGAATATATTTTGGCGTCGATCCGTACTTTGCCTCCAGTAACCGAAAATTGACTCCCCTAAATGCAAGGTAAACTGCGTTGCGTTCGGATGGAAAGCCGCTTGTTTGGTTCTAATCTCAAGCATCTTTGAAATTTGATGATATATCTTCGAATGTGTGCTCGATTCATTGGCCAATTCTGACTCAAGCTCACTCAATTCCCATCGATGACGATTAATCGAACGATTGTGCTTGGTATGTTCTAGTTTCTGATAATCGTTTCGAGTACCTACCAGACTATGGATATAAATCCCCGGAATCCCTTCTAAGCCCAACATTAATGCATGCGCACAAACAAAACGTTTCACACCCCACTTGTCAGGCCCTTTCGTTGTACCTTGCAATGCATCAAACAAAGAGATGTTCACTTCATAGGGCTTATTCTGATTATTCTCCAACGCCCGCATAGAGACCCTACCACCAAAGCCTAACATGGTACTTACAAAAGTATTGATCTCAGTATCGGATAACAAACCCTCAGCAGGACGAAGTCCAATACCATCGTGCGAGGCAATAAAGTTAAAGTATGCGGTACCGTTCTGGGCAGGCGGCATGCTCATCATCCATTGCTTAAGATAATGACTAGACCCAGTAATTAAGGTGTTCACGAGCAAAGGTGGCAATGAGAAGTTGTAGACACAATGCGCTTCGTTCGCGTTTCCGAAATACGAAAGGTTTTCTCTATTAGGAATGTTCGTTTCCGTGATAATGACTGCGTCATGGCACTTATGCTCGATCAAAGTCCTGAGCAAACGAACGATTTCGTGGGTTTCAGGCAAATTAAGCGAAGATGTTGCCGCCTTCTTCCAAAGAAAAGCGATCGCATCGAAACGGAATATGCGAATCCCTTGATCTAAATAGAAGTTAAGTATTTTCGCAAACTCGATTAAAACCTTAGGGTTTCGAAAATCAAAATCGATTTGATCATGACTAAACGTACACCAGATATATTTTGTTCCGTCTGCCGTTTCTTGTTCTTTAAGCAACGACGATGTTCTAGGTCGAACAACTTGAGAATGGTCCAGCGCAGGATCGCTCGTAAAGAAGTAGTCATTCCCTTCGCCCTGTCCCTTTATGAAATTACCATACCATTGGCTTCGAGCCGAACAGTGATTGATGACCACATCGGCCATAAGGCGATAACGTTGAGATAACGACTGCACATGCCCCCAATCCCCAAGCGAATCATTTACTTCGACATAGTTAATAACCGAGAAACCGTCATCAGAACTGTAAGGATAAAATGGAAGTATATGTACGGAATTGAATGTATCTTTGCAGTACTTATCTAAAAAATAGCCCAAACTCTCGAGCGGCTTCTGCTTATGTGAAGCAAGCACCGAAGCTCCTTCTGACACGCTATCCCCATAGGTTATGAGGATGGCATCTTTTTCGCTCCAATGATTGGTGTACGGTTTTGGTGATGTTTCCGCTCCCAAAAACGCACCCTGCCCATCAACCAGATTCATTGTTTGCAAGAGAGATCGCTTTAACGCGTCAATATCAGTGCCCGACAACAAGGGGCCATAAATGAACTCGAGCTGATCACTGAGTTTTGCATCAAGTTTCTGCAAGACATCATTCATATTCGAACCTTACTTCTATAAACCAAATTCTTCGTTGTCCTTCTCAACCGCATCCTTGAGTCGTTCAAGCACATCTGGCATAGCACTAATTACCCGGTTCCAACTCGCGATAAAGGGGCGCTCCATCGGGTTATCTAAAAAGTGCTGTCCTGCCTTCATAATATTTGAGGCAAACATCTCGACTGCTTTTTCCTCTTGGTGAACGTCCAACTTAAGACCATTCATCATCGCGTCATTGTAGTAGGTTTCAATAAAATCAAGCGCAATCCGGTAATACGTCGCTTTCAAGGAGCGTATCGTCTCTGTTGTAAATGTTTCGCCTTGCGTCGCGAGTTTTCTGAAGAGTGCCTTGGTTATGTCGATAGACATTTTTGACAAGCCGCCAGTTTCATCGTGTAAAGACAGATCCTGATGCTTATGGTCGTATATGTGTGCGATATCAACTTGGCAAAGACGGTTGTGCGCATAGTTGCGGTACATCTCTGAAAGCACCCCAATCTCTAAGCCCCAATCACTTGGAATTCGAATATCTTTTAAGACATCGATACGGAACGAAAACTCACCGGCTAATGGATAACGGAAGCTATCCATGTATTCTAAGTAATCACGATATCCAATAACGCTTTTGAAAGATCGTAATAATGGTGTCACTAACAATCGACTGACACGTCCGTTCATTTTTCCGTTAGCGACTCGAGAATAGTAGCCCTTACAGAACTCATAATTGTAATGCGGATTGGCAACTGGGTAGATTAAGCGCGCTAAAAGTTCTTTATCATAGGTGACGATATCACAGTCATGCAGGGCAACCGATTCTGATCGGTTCGACGCTAGGGTATAGCCCATGCAATACCATACATTTCTGCCCTTACCTGCTTCTTTAGGCGCAACACCGAGGGCCTGCAGCTCGTCGTCGAGTTGACGTAATCGCGGTCCATCGTTCCAAAGCACGCGATGGCGTTGTGGCAATTTTGAGAAAAAACCTAAAGCGTATTTATACTGATCAAGGCTAGCGCGATCCAGACCAATCACAATTTCACCGATGTACTTCACCTCGCTAAGTAAATCGATAATTTTGGGTAGCGCATCCCCTTCTAACTCAGAAAATAGAGATGGCAAGATCAGTCCCATCGGACGTTTTGTTGCAAAATCTTCCAGCTCCCTCTCGAGGTCTTTATACGATCGACAGCTTAGATTATGTAACGTTGTTATGATGCCATTTTGATAAAAGTCAGCCATTTTTTACTCGCTTAAACTCTGTGTCCGCTGGTTATTATTTACAATGAGGGCTCACCTAGATCTAAGTCTAAAAAGCTACTCAAACTTTCAGCCCAACCTTTAGGCCCTGCACTTGCACTTCTGATTTCATTAATGTCTGACGAAAGCATCAGCGTCGGTTTATTAGGATTCTTGATTACGATTGCCTGATCAGCGGCTTCTAACATGTCTATGTCGTTGTCACTGTCACCGAGCGCAATGACTCTGAAAGGTGTGTTTTCGTTGTTGCAAATATATTGCTGTTTTAGCCAAACTAAAGCCTTTCCTTTGTCATATCCGTTTGTGATATGTAGAAACCGCCCACCCTCTAGAATTCTATAGCCAAGCCCTTCTACTTCTTTGCGAAGTTGACTCTTTTGGGCATCTGACCCCTGCCATAAAATAGGATCAGAATATTCTCTTTGATTCGCTAACGCAGCCTGATCTAGACTCAGCCCGGTTACTTCCGCAATTCGTTTGTCTCCGAGCATCCCAAACGTCATACAGCAATCTTGAAGCTCACGTGAAAGCTTGCTCATCAGCTCTTGATGCTGCTTTCTTCGGAGGCCAAAAGCCTTGCACCAAAATTCATCGCAATCTAGGAGGGAGTCGTGATTAAACTCAAATTGAGATTTAGGAATGAAAACGGCCGCGCCGTTCTCTACAACAAACGGAGTGTTTAATTCCAGCGAAGCTCTCAAGCTCATCACTTCAGCACGCGTCTTACTTGTAACAGGGATAATATTAGCGTTGCGCTCGCGAAGCACCGTGATTGCGCCTTGCGCAGCTTTGTAACTATACGTTTCGTGGTCTAGTAAGGTGCCATCTAAATCCGTAAAGATTAAGATGTCGTTTAATGGCCGCATAATTCAAATCCTTTTTTAGCGACTTCTCCCTGTACGCACATGTGTTGGACATGCCTGTCGCCCCCAAGCTCCCAAACGATGTCGGCTCGGGTAGAAAATGTATCTAACAAACGCTCAGTCAGACGTTCATAATGTGCAATGAAACGCTTCAAACTTTTCTCATCAAGAATTCCATCAGCAGCATCTTCTGGCTTGAGCGTGTCTATTAATTTCTTCTCTTGTTGTAGTCGCCATTCGTAAACAGAAGCAAAAGACGGCGCTTTTAAAAAACACCACAGATCAAAAAAGCGATACAGCGGCTCATAACTTTGACGCAATGCACGATTAACTTCTAAACGCCATATCCGTTCAGGATCTTCAATTTCCTCTAGCGCGTTACATGGTGCATCTAGTAAGGCTTCATCAACGGCTTCAACGCCCCAACACCAGCCTTCAAAAATTACAAAATCTGGGTTAGTTGCAACGACGATTTCGTTTTCAGCAGGAACTACATCGTCGGTCGCCTTATTAAACGCTGGCAGTTTGATTTCCCCTGTATTTTCTCGAAGGGCTTCAAGAACTTCCCGAATCCTAGATACGTCGTGTGTACATGGTACACCGCGCGTTGCAAACAGAGGATGGACACTTAAAGCAAGATGCTTACGATCCAGTTTTCCAAGATAAAAATCGTCGAGTGACAAACTAACGACTTTCGCACCCTGCTCCTTTAATGAATTGGCAAAATACTTACAAAGGGTTGATTTACCTGACCCTTGGCAACCAACTAACCCAATAAACACAGGTTCTTTCATGGGCGCCCGATAGCGTAGCAAAGCATCTACAACGGGATCGAAGTATCGCGAGGCTGTGTTTCTAAAACTGTTTGGCAGACGCTCTTCTTCTAAGAATTTATCTATCACTTGCACGATGATCTCGATCCGTTCACTTGTTGCGTATCACGTATCGTAACTAGTGCATGATGCATACCAAATGGTCTTTGATGCGCCAAAGCGTTTAAGCGTAGGGTCTCATGGAAAGCGACCTGACAGTTAAGCGAACTAAAATTGCGCATCAGGTAGTAACGACATACCGCGCGCACCATTATGAGGCAAAATTAACGTTGATTTAGCTAGGCTGGAAATTAAATGGTAGAACGTGCACCAACTCTGGTGCGTTTGATGGCCCGAAATTAGTCAGCTTCATTCGCGCAACCAGTTTGGCGACGAGTTTTGGGTCACCGAGGGTGTCTTCAAGCACCTCGACAGAAGAAACTAATCCAGAAGACAAAATAGTTATTTTAAGTGTCAACGCGCCTTCTAGGAATGGGTCGTCTCTCAGTGCCCGGTTGTACAATAAATTGAATGTTGAGCGAACACCCTCTACAACGAGTTGCACCTCAGCCATATCTCGCGTCTTTCCTGCATTTTTCTCCGCGAGTGCGAGGGCTTTTTCTTCTTCACGTACTTGCAGCGTTGAATATTCTTGATCGTCCAATGTTGCTTGGCGTGTATCGATTTGTTGTTCCGACTGAGCTGTTGCGTTCGAGGTTTTGCTCAATACAGACTGATCCGGTGAACCGATACTTAATGGCCCTGACTCGGCTTTTACTTGCTTCGCTGAAGAAGAGAAGCCTGATGCGGCGACCGAACTCGATAGTGCTGCCATTTGGCTTTGCATAGCAAGCAAACCACTATTACTTGCGACTTCTCGTGCCTGTTTTATTTGTTCCGCGGTGCTCTTCTGGGTTTGCACTCGTTTTTTGGGTTGCGCTTTAATCGATTCCTTAGGCTTCTGCTTAGGAACAGGCCTCGGCTCAAGTTTAGGTTTTGGCTTCGCTACCGGCTTAGGTTTTACTTCAGCCTTCGGTTTAGGTAATTCCTTTTTAGGTACAGGCTTTGGCGCAACTTTTGGCTTTTCGTTCTTTACGAAACGAGCCAATTGAGGCGGCAAGCGCTCGAGACTCTCTCTATCAGGTTCAGGCACTTCATAATTATCAATAAACCAGGCAGCAGCGATTAAAAGCACTGACCCAAGCATGAGCGCAACAGAGAAGGCGCGCTGCTCTGAATGCGACTGCGACCATGGTAAATTATGATGAGCGACTACTAAAGACATCTGAAAGTACTTTCTATGCTCTAACTATTTTTGCGTTGAAGCACAGAGGTTAAGCACTTTGATCCCCGCCATTTCGAAACTATCAACGATCTCATTCGTTTTAGCCTGAAGATACGAGTGGACCATCAAAAGCGGAATTGCAGCCATTAGACCGAACGCAGTTGTATTCATCGCGACAGAGATACTTTGCGACAGCAAGGTCGCTTTCTGCGCTGGGTCCGCGTTTGCAACCGCTGTGAAAGCGGCAATCAAACCGATAATGGTTCCCAAGAGACCTAGCAAGGTTGCGACGTTTGCGAGCATCGCGAGAAACGGTGTACGTTTCTCAAGGCGAGGTAAGATCTCCATTAAAGATTCCTCCATCGCATACTCAATTTCGTCCCTAGATCGTCCAGAATTAAAACGCGTTAAACCGATATCAAGCATTGTTGAGATTGCGCTCGTTCCTTCACGCGCTTTGGCACCCGCCGCAACGAAATCGCCCTTTACAAGCAAGGGGAGCAAATCGTTTTCAAACACTTTTCTATTTGTTGACTTCGCCCGCGTTAGAAAAATAAATCGCTCAACCGTAATGGCGAAGCCGAATAGCAAAATGCACGCAATTGGATACATGAACATGCCGCCATCTTGAAAAAACTTAACTACGGTATCCAAAAAACTTACTCCTTTTTTGTTATCTGTCGATCGATTAAGAGCAACTCAAATCTATTGTGATCCAAATGACTTTGGCATTTGGATGTAATGGTGAAAATAAACTTTACGCTTATGCTCATCCATCGAAATTGGCTTTAATACGTCAGGCATTGGCTCAGGCTCTAATTCGATCTTAGTTGGGTCCGCTGAGCCAGATATTCTCCATGGCAGCGCTAATTCGACTTTAGGTAATTCAGAATTACCAATGATTGAAATAGTCTTAATCTGTTCCGATGATTTGTCATTAGCTGTTGTAAAGCTGGCGTAGGATAGCATCAACACTAAAGAGCAAAACTGAATAATGTGTAATCCCTTCATGCAGATTTCCTTTTGAGCAGTCTAACCCACAACTTTACATGTTTTATTTGATCTTCTTGTGCTCGCCCGTCTGCTCCTTCCAAGAAAGCCAAGTAATGCTGCTCAGCTTTATCAAAATCAAACAGGTATAAATCATATATAACACCTAACCCGTAATGGGCATAAAGGGTATCTGGCGCTAGCGCTAATGCCTTGAGATAGGATTGCTCTGCGCGCTTAATTTGTCCTTGCGCTAACAATGCTTCTCCAAGAAAGCTGTGCGCTTGGGCTAGTTCGTCATTAATAGAAGTCGCACGTTCGAACTCTACAACCGCTTCTTTTGCTTTAGATTGTCTAAGTAAGGCCACCCCTTTATTAACATGCAGCTCAGGCAGTAAAGGGTAATCAACTAACAGCTTCTGAATAAGTGCTAGCGCTTTTTGGAACTGCTGCGCCTGCATTAACGACTGCAATCGCATGAAGCTCGCTTTATCTTTATCCGCAATCGAAACTGGAGTCCGAGGCTTAACAGAAATATCCTGGCTGACGTCTTTCGTGGCGCACCCACTGATACATCCAATCAAAAACAGACTAAAAATCAAATGTCGCATAATCTGCTCCGGTTACTGGCCGCTTGTACATACCTGGATTTAACTCTTGAAGTGCGTCATAGCTTGCTTTAACCCAACCACTGAGTTCGTGATTCGGACTCGCCTTAATGTTCAGCTCATGAAGTGCAATCGCTTCATCTTCGATTGGAATGGCTTGCTCTTCCAATAGGATGTCATACTGCTCTTGCTCTAAAGCATTTAAACCTTTCGGACGCTCGGATAGCATAATGTCATGCGCGAGAATCTGATATATATCCGCCATCGCAAATCGCGCCGCCTCTGTGTAGGTCTCGACACCAAACGCCACAACGCGTTTATACGCAACTGTACATTGATCTAGCTGCTTGGTTTTTGCGCGTAAGGATTTCGCAAACGGTTGCGACAATGACATGTCGGTAAAGCGGGCTTTTTGTTGTTCGCCCAAAAATAGGCTTGCTTGCGCGCCGAGCGTCAACGCACGTGAGGTATCGAGTTCGTTATCTTCGACGTATTCCGCTATGCGCACTGCGTACGCTTTTTCATGCGTACTATCCACTTCTGACGTTTCAAACATAAATGCTAATGCTTCTATGCCAATATCGTAACGTTTAGGGTGCTCTTTGAGCACCCACTCATAGGCTTCGGTTGCTTTTTCTTTAACGCTATTCTCAGAAAAATATCGCGCAGCTTTATAAGCGGATTCTGCTGACAGCGCTGCATCAATTGCTTTCTGTTGCTTGGCTTGTGCGAACAAAGACTCTGCTGCATCGATATAAAGCGCCTCTTGCTCTAAGGCATAAATTAATTGCGTTAAACCAGTAGCTTGAAGTTCATGTTTTGGAAACGTAACTTGAAACAAACGATGAGTTCGGACGGCTTGAGCCCAATCCTCTATGCTCCCCGCAACACTCGCTGCATTGAATAAGGCGTCAGGTGCAAGCGGATCTGAAGGGAACTCTTCATAGACCTTAAGATATGCATCAAGTGCGCGCTTACTTTTACCACTCTTCTTACCTTGCTTATAAAGTGAATTAGCAAGGGCTGCGTTGATAGTGCTTTTTCGTTTAGTGTTAAGAGAGTACTCGGGATCAGACTCCGCGATAGAAAGCACATTACGATAAGCGCGCTCAGCAACGGTGTACGCATCTGCATCTAAGGCCTTATTGTATAAAACGCTAGCTCTCGTCAGCTCAGCGGTCAGCCGCTGTTCTGTAGAGGCTTCGATAAACCGGTCATACCCTGTAAGGAGGGTGATCATCGCATCGAACTGTTGTTGGTTTTGATAGAAGTTCGACACCGCCAAAGCCACTTCTGGTGCTCTTTTATCTTGAGAGAAAGTACGAATGAACCTGCTCGCTAATTCAAACTGCTTGTCTGCCCATTGTGTCGATTTAATAGCATTATCGTGGCCAAGCGTTTTGCGCAAAGCCTGTTCTGAGCTGATCAATGCGCTATATGCCGCATCTGATTTAAAGTCTAGTGATGCGTCATTATAGGCTAGCCTTTCATATAGGTCTGATGCTTTGCTAGCCTGCCCGCCGCGCTGTAATGCCTGCGCTGCCAAATAAGTCGCTTCGTGGCTTTGCTCAGAAGCGCCATTTTTCATTTGCTCAAGTGCTGATAGCTGTAAATAGTAACTCGCTGCCTGTTTTGCCGATCGCAACATTCTTTGATCGCGCGTTTTGCGCTCTTGCATTCGAACAAAATTAAGATGAGCGAGTTCTTCAGTCACATCAATCAGGCTAGGACGGATTTCTGCTTTTACGCGTGCCTGCGCCGTTTTCCAAAAATCAGAACGAATTCCAAACCGCTGTACCAACGCCGCTTTTGCCTTCCAAGCTTCGATTTTCCTGTCAGCCTGTTGATATAATTCGATGCCCTTTAAATTATAAAAAAACAATTCCTGATCGGTTGTAGCGTTATCAGTGTATTGCGCTATCAAACTCGCCGCATCGAAATAACGTTTTTTACTTGCGTAGTGATCGACCAAGGCTCTTAGTACTATGGGTTCCCTTTCAGGTCCTCCTAGCGCAATCGCCGTCTCCGAAATATTGCGCATCCAATCGCCCTGCTCGTTGAGTAAAGCAAGTAAACGCATACCGTCGCTAAGGA
This sequence comes from Oleiphilus sp. HI0125, assembly GCF_001635355.1. Taxonomy (NCBI): domain Bacteria; kingdom Pseudomonadati; phylum Pseudomonadota; class Gammaproteobacteria; order Oceanospirillales; family Oleiphilaceae; genus Oleiphilus; species Oleiphilus sp. HI0125. The sequence continues at coordinate 22,259 of NZ_LWGF01000625.1, read as the reverse complement.
TATTTTTATCAAGATCTATATCGAACCCACGATGGCTAGAAGTCCGAAAAGGAATAACCGTCAAATCTGTCGTCAACAAGCTTGAGTAGATACCAGGAAATGCATCAAAAAAGTTACTAAGCCTTTGGAGGGCATCATTATTATCTGCCAAGCGATACTCGGCCCATGCCAACTTGTAATTAGAATAGGCTCGCATTCTTGGAGCTTTCGATTTTTTAAGTAGCTTCGCGTAGTAGTCGCGTGCTCGATTAAAATCGGCCAAATCAAAATATCCCTCCGCTAAGCGCAGCAATGCTTCATCAGCGAGTTTTGAATTTGGATATAGCCCAACCAGTAATTCTAATCGCTTGATCGATTCTAGTATGTCACCCGTAAATGCTGTTGCTTTTGCTGTCTGATACAACAACTCATCCATGCGCTGATATGTATCACCAGAATCAACAATCTTTTGGTAGGTATCGAGCACGACGTCAGCGTGAACGTAAGGATCTACCGTCAGACCTTTCTCTGATACGCCGTAACTCGCGCTCAAATTATTCAAGCGATTCAATGCTTCAATACGTACTTCTGGACTTTGGGCGGTTTCGAAAAGCTTTCGATAGCGCTTCATTACATATTTAACCGAGACATCGGGAATCGGTTTCTTATCGAGCGCTAAAACACGAGGTCGTAAATCACCAATCTTCTCCGCTTTCGCAGACTCGCCAAAATTGACAGTAAAACTCTCATTTGCCAAAAGATGGCTTGAGTTCAGAGAAGCAAGAATTGACACACAAACGATCAGCCAAGGCACTATTGGTACCTCCCATCAAGCAGATTTGTTCGTTTTGTAGTCAGACGGGCGTGAGATTCTAGTATTTGTATAAAACCAAGTTCGGCTTGCTCGTAATGCTTATGCAGTCGCTCATCAAAACGTTCAAAGGCATTGTTCGCGTCATTAGTGAATGCACCATCGATTCTAGAATAAAGTTCTGTAATCTTAACGGTCAGCGCATCAATTTTTTTCAAGGCTTTATCGATGCTTTGTATCTGCTCAGGTATCGCTTTCTTGCGGTCGTTTACTCTTAGGGGCAAGCTCGCCAATCGAGTTTCAAGAGCACTCAGTGTATCTGATGTTCTCGATGTGCTATTAGGGGGAAGTCGCTGCTCGATTTTACTCAGCGTGTCGCGTGCAGCTTGAATTCGCTTGGTAAGTTCTCGAGCTGCTTTGTTTAATTCGGCGCTGTTATTTACTCGTCCCTGTGCTTTTAAGTTTGTGCGCAAAGCCTTTAGCTTGGCGCTGAATCCTTGCAAGTTCGACTCATATAGACGCATATCAGAGTAAAGTTGCATCCAATACAAGGATGGTTCATCGTCGTACAGAAAACGAAGGTAACCATTTTTAATAGTATTCCCAACACCACTATTATCTAGAAACCAAGCCAAGTCCTCTCGAGAACTCTCCCTTAGTAATACTTCAATTGCTCCGTATTTTTTTAAGGCCTTCTTTAGTTTGGCTAGCTGCGCGCGCTCTTGTTGCAGCAATTTACTCGCGGTGAGATACGACTCTAATGCTAGGGTTTGATAACCAGATTGTGCTTGTACATTTGGAAGTGCAAGTAAAGACTCGGCAACACCTGGTTCAGCAAGATTATGTTGCAGATTAGCTTGCCAGACTTGAACGGCTGCACGGTAATCTTTCAACTCTACCTTCGCTAAACCTGATAGATAAAGACCTTGTGTCGCATAAGCAGAACCGATATCCATTTCATCAAAAAATCGCACCGCCATATCTGGTTTATCGTGCTTGAGATAAAGCGCCCCTGCGCCAAGATTGATTCTATTCGTGAGCTCATTTGCGCTTTCGCCATTGTTTGTCATGTCTCTGGCTACACGCAGAGAAACTAATGCACGTTTCGGGTTTCGGCTAGTAAAGGCATAATCAGTCGCTAAGTTGTAATAAGCCACTGCGGATAATTCACCCTCTAAGGCAGTACTAAGCGACTGAGCAGCAAAATTATTCTTCCCTAACTCGATGAAGCATTGTCCTCGCAAGTAAGCCCGAAGAGATTTTAATGAAGGACTTAGTTTCGGTGCTTTACCTTTTAAATACCGTACCGCAGTACGGCAGTCATCTTGGTTATAAAGCATGTTGGCTATACGAAGACGATCCACGTCAGGTGTATCTGACGTTTTCAAATGTTGCTTTAATTGATCGATCGTAAAGGAAGGTGTTAGCCCCAACTGTGTTTGAGCAACTGCGGTCATAACGGGATAGGACTTGTATTCGTCCTTAGAAATAGACGACAAGGTGCTAGCGTAATCACCTCTCTCAAAGTGAAATTGAACGATCCGCTTTTGTAGTTCGTCAGGAAGAGCAAACACAAAGGTAGAGAAACCTATGAGGACGCATCCGACAGCAAACTTAAAAATGGCAGTCATATCTTACAAATTACCACTGCTTCACTTTGAACACTGGCTCACCAATACCGGGTCGTTCCGACACGATAAGTTCGATATATCTCGCGTTTTTTGTCTTATCGAACTTCAATGATTTTTTACGCTTGAAATATCCCCCACTTCTTCCTTGTCCCTTGAAGCTAGCGGTAAGCTTATGCTGACCTGGGGCAACACTGCCAAGATATAGCTGCTGAACTCCACCGTTTAACAGAGCTTGTATGTCGCTATTTTGATATAGGTGAGTTGAAATAAGTGCATCATCGACAAACAATTCAATTGAATCTAGTTTGAATCGAGTTTTGTCATCGAGACTCAAAAATACACCGAACTTAACCTCTGGCGGATAAATCAGTGCCTGTTCAAGTGCATGCAATTCTTGATTGAGTTCGATAATCGATTGTTTAAGTTGACTAGCCTCAGCCTTTAGATCTTGATTGTTCTGAGTCTGATCACTATTCGCGTGGACTACCTGACTCAACAGAAGACAGCTAGTCACTACTATAGCTAGTAACTTCAAGGACCTGATACCTATATGATTTTAGAATAAACGCCAAAAAGACGGCACTAGCGCGAAGTCTACCAACATGAAGACTTCGCGCTGTGAATTGGTTAATAGGTTCAGTTAATATTTACGTATTTCTACAATTGCCGCAGAGGCAGGCTTGTTATCGACTGAGGTACTTCATTGCTGATTCAAGACCCTCGATACTCATTGGGTACATATGATCCTCAACCAATTCGCGTGTAATGCCTAACGAACCGCCTGTTCCCCAATAGTTTTCTGGCAGCGGGTTAATCCATACAACCTTATCAAAGTGATCGGTCACGCGTTGCATCCAAACAGCGCCCGCCTCTTCGTTCCAATGCTCGATACTGCCACCTGCTTGCGTGATTTCATAAGGAGCCATTGCGGCGTCGCCTACGAAAATTACCTTATAGTCAGAGCTATACTTATGCAGCACATCATAAAGCGCGGTTGTCTCATTACTGCGCCGCAGGTTATTTTTCCAGACACTCTCATAAATAAAGTTATGGAAGTAAAAGTACTCCATGTGCTTAAACTCAACACGAGCAGCGGAGAATAGTTCTTCACATACTTTGACATGAGGATCCATAGAGCCACCGATATCAAAGAATAAAAGAACCTTCACTGCGTTATGGCGTTCTGGCACAAGCTTGAGATCGAGAAAACCAGCATTACGCGCTGTTGAACGAATTGTATCATCAAGATCCAACTGATCAGCGGCGCCTTGGCGCGCAAACTTTCTAAGACGGCGAAGAGCGACCTTTATGTTTCGGATGCCGAGCGTTATATCTCCATCCAAATCTTTATAACCGCGTTTTTCCCATACCTTTACAGCCTTCCCATGGCGCCCTTTCTTCTGACCAATTCGAACCCCTTCAGGGTTGTAACCGTTTTGGCCGAAAGGTGAGGTACCACCAGAGCCAATCATTCGGTTGCCGCCCTCGTGTTTTTTCTCTTGATTCTCGAGACGATCTTTCAAGGCATCCATGAGCTCTTCAAAACCGCCCATAGATTCAATTTCTTCTTTCTCTTCGTCAGTGAGAAACTTTTGAAGCTCAGACTTTAACCAATCTTCGGGGATCAGTTCGTTTAACAACTCATCCATAGCTTCAATGCCTTTGAAGTAGCTCTCAAAAGCACGATCAAACTTGTCGAAATTTTTCTCATCCTTTACTAGGCACAAACGACTCAAGTAATAAAAGTCGTCGATCGACGCAAAAGCGAGATGGTTCTCAAGCGCATTGATAAGATCCAACAACTCCTTAATGGTTGCAGGAACCTTATTTCTGCGAACTTCCTGAAAAAAGCCAATCAGCATGGCTTACCCCTTGCGTCGAGCCATAAACGCTAAGCGCTGTAACAACTGTACGTCTTGTTCATTTTTGAGCAATGCGCCATACATTGGTGGAATCGCTTTGCTAGGGTCGCGTTCGCGTAAAAGCGCTTCACCTACTTCGTCTGCCATTAGGAGTTTCAACCAATCTATCAATTCACTAGTAGATGGTTTCTTCTTAAGGCCTGGAACCTTACGCACGTCGAAGAACACGTCTAAAGCATCTCTAAGAAGCTCTTTTTTGATGTCTGGATAATGCACTTCAACGATTTTCTGCATGGTTTCGGCATCAGGGAAATCAATGTAGTGAAAGAAGCAGCGGCGCAAGAATGCATCAGGAAGTTCTTTTTCGTTATTACTCGTGATGAGAACAATTGGGCGATTTTTAGCTACGATTCGCTCTTGTGTTTCGTAAACATAAAACTCCATTTTGTCGATCTCAAGTAAGAGGTCATTTGGAAATTCAATATCAGCTTTGTCGATTTCATCGATCAACAGAATGACACGCTCTTCTGCCTCGAATGCTTCCCACAGTTTACCCTTCACAATGTAGTTAGAAATGTCGTGTACTTTATCGACACCAAGCTGAGAGTCACGTAGGCGAGATACTGCATCGTACTCGTACAAACCTTGCTGCGCTTTCGTGGTTGATTTGATATGCCACTGAATCAAACGAGCGTCTAGGGATTTTGCTAACTGCTCAGCAAGCATGGTCTTACCCGTGCCAGGCTCACCTTTAATTAGTAGAGGTTTTTGCAATGTAATCGCCGAATTAACAGCCATTTGAAGATCACTAGTAGCGACGTATTCGTTTGTACCCTTGAAACTCATAACCTATTCCTAAAACATTTGTTGTAGCGCGAGCATTCTAATCTATGCCTAGCTTCTGCGGGTAGTCAAAATATAGAATACTGTGTTCAGATACCAGAGTTGATGGTTCATCGCGCACGGAATACCCGATATAACTCATGAAACTAATCGGACATGACGATTCATCCGTAGCGTCGAGCAGAACTACTTTCAGGAAAATACATGAAGACAAAAATTATTCTTTTGGCTCACGGAAGCAGTAATACGAGTTGGTCCGACGCCTTTTTTGATATGACAAAAACATTGCGCGAGCAATTTGATCAAGCCGACTTAGCCTTTATGGAGCTAAGCGAGCCTAGCCTGCAAGACGTTTGTGCACACGCTGCGAGCGAGGGATATGAGCAAATACAGGTTCTCCCCTTATTTTTCGCGACAGGCCGACACTTGAAGAAAGATGTGCCGAACATGATTAAAGAGATCAAAAAAGATCTTTCGGTCGATATAAAACTTCTACCCGCTATTGGGGAGTTGCCTGAGTTTCGCGACGCGCTAATGACAATCGTGCAAAGTAAACTATAAGTCAGATCAAGGCGTAGCGATTCATACCGAACTTGCCATGTTACAGGATGCGACAATGCAAACACATTATGATTACTTGGTCACTGGTGGTACTGGACTGATAGGTTCAACATTTATCAAGTCGCTACCAGCCGGCAGCACAGTTCTTGTACTAACAAGACAAAAGCACCCAAAACGTCTCGATAAGGTCACAGCGAACCTTAAGTTGATTAGCAACTTAAATGACATTAGCGACGACACGCTAATCGATCACGTGATTAATTTAGCAGGTGAGCCAATTGTCGATCGCCCATGGACCGAGTCACGCAAGCAGATTCTACGCAGCTCACGAATCGGAGTAACTGAACAACTTGCAGATCTGTCGGCTCGTCTAGCAAAGCCCTTTAAAACCCTCGTATCCGGTTCAGCAATTGGTTACTACGGTTCAGATAACGGCACTCAGTGTAGCGAAACAAGTCCTAGAGGGAGCGATTTCGCCGCAAGCTTGTGCAGCGGGTGGGAGCAAGCTGCTACGACAATCAGATCCGAGCGAAGGATATTATTAAGGATCTCTATTGTTTTGTCCGGTGATGGTGGGATGCTCGCTAAGCTCTATCCGAGTTTTATATTAGGCGCCGGCTCCGTTATAGGTGATGGCAAACAAACGATGTCGTGGATTCATATTTCAGACCTCGTTGAACTTATTCATCAGGCTATCAATGATCAATCAATGGAAGGCGCATTCAATGCTGTCGCCCCTATAAACACGACTAATCAGGAATTTAGCCGCGTACTCGCTCAAAATCTTAGGCGCCCTCTACTATTGAAAATGCCAACTATTGTGACGAAATGGATCTTTGGTCAGCGTAGCGATTTACTTCTCGGAAATCAGGATGTTGTTTCAGATAAGCTTCAGGCTTTAAGCTATAGTTTTAAATATCCTGAAATTCACGACGCACTTTCTCAGATCTATAAGCATAAGAGGTAGGCGTCTTTATAACCGGCAGTAGAACTTGCGTAATCAACACCTTGTTAAAGTATTAACTTCTCTAATCACATTAGTCACTTTAACAAACGCTCACGCATCTACCAATACGGACATCGCGCAAAGTAGTTTCATTGAACACAGCTATATTTCATGCAGCGTATTGAGCGCAGAGCAGCTTACAATTGCCCAGCTCGCGCAGCGTGGGGTTAGTGAGGATCAAGCTCTCAAAAACCTCCCCCAAAAAACCAAGAATGCCAGTTCGCGTATTAAACAGGTTTATCAATTGATTAGTGATGAAGGCATCTTAAACGCCTACTCTATTATCAACAGCAACTATGCGCGATGTGCAAAACTTGTCCATGAGCGCGATGGGGCGCCTGCTCAAGATATGTATGAGTTTGGTTTTTATTATTGTGCCGGTGAGAATAAAATTCGTTACGAAACGATTTTACGAATTAATAACAGCTTCAACATTGATCGCGTTCTTGCTGAGACACCAGACTCACATTTTGATGTCGCAATTAACTACTTTAAGCTCATCGAATCGAAAGGACTTTTAGCCGGATTTGATTACACAGCGAACAATTTGAAGGCCTGTTTAGAGCGTATTAGATAATTTTTAATTTCTTTAATTATTTTTGTTGACTTGAAAAAACATTGCGCCTAATATTCGCGCCACTTCGACGAAGTACTGATGTGTCCCGTTCGTCTAGAGGCCTAGGACACCGCCCTTTCACGGCGGTAACAGGGGTTCGACTCCCCTACGGGATGCCACTTTCTTCGTTAGCAAATTAACCACTTACGGTTTCCGTAACGTGGTTTTTTTGTGCCTGAATTTTGTTATTTTGGGTTTTGTGCTCACAGACCTCCGCAAAGTTCATAAGCTCGTCTACACTAATAATTCAAGCGTACAAAAACAAATGCTCACTCATAGAGCTCATCGCGTATTTACCTGAAGTTATGCAAAAACAAGACGTCTTATTGGCTCGTCAGCCTATTTATAATCGACAAAAAGAAGTACATGCGTACGAGCTACTCTTCAGGGATAACGAAGAAAATAAAGCAACTTTTTTCTGCGATCTCAGCGCAACATCAAACGTGCTTTTAAACCTGTTCACTGAAACGGATCTAGAATTTGTGACGTGTGGATTACCCGCTTTTATTAACTTTTCAGGCGAACTGTTAATGGAAAAGCCCATCTTTGATCCTCACATGGTGGTCATCGAAATTCTTGAGCACGTTAAAATCACTCCAAGCTTCATAAAGCGCGTCATTGCGCTTAAGAAAGTCGGTTATACGATTGCGCTGGACGATGTAGTAAAAGCACCTCACTACAAACCTCTGCTTCCTTATATCGATATCGTGAAAATCGATTTACCAAGTTTAAGTGAAGATGAGTTGCGGCAATCAGTCGACTACTTAAAAGACTTCGACGTCACTTTGCTTGCCGAAAAAGTTGAAACTCACGAAGAGTTTCAACTGTGTTCCGATTTAGGCTTTGAGTTGTTTCAGGGTTATTTTCTTGCTAAGCCTGAATTGGTTAAGGGTAAAAAATTAAACACCAACCAAATATCGGTACTTGGGCTAATCGCTGAACTCCAAGACCCCAATATAGACATAAACCACGTCAGCGATATTATAAGCCAAGACCCCGTTATCAGTTTTAAGTTACTGAAATTGATTAACTCAGCCGCTTATCGACGCACGAAAGAAATTGACTCAATTAAATCAGCTGTCGCCTTACTTGGTTTAAAGCGCATTAAAAGTTGGGCAACACTGCTTGCGTTGAGCAAACTTGATAACAAGCCTGACGCACTACAATACATAGCCATTGTTCGTGCAATGACCTGTGAAAAACTTGCGAACTTTGTAAGTTCAGATTTACAGAATGAATTCTATACAACTGGTCTGCTCAGTTGCTTAGACGCGTTTTTTGACCAACCTATCGATCAAGTTATTGAAAGTATTCCAATTAAAGACTCAATGCGCTCTGCACTGATGGAACGTAAAGGCGTGCAAGGTTTAATATTGCAATCTACACTGCTTTTCGAAAAAGGTTTGCTTGAACAAATAGACTGGAAGGCTCTCGGCGAACTGGGCTTAGATGGGCAAACCTTTAACGACATTTATTATGAATGCTCTGCAATAGCACTAGAGGCAACCGCAGCATAAACACACACGGAAGAAAACTATGAGCTCAAAACACGTACTTGTCATTAATTGCGGTAGTTCTTCATTAAAGTACGCGTTATACGCCATAGGCGATGCCACCCCATTACAAACCGGTCTCGCTGAAGAACTTAATAGCCCCAATGCAAGGCATATTTCAAAAGATCTTTCTGGAAATAGGCAAAGCTTTGACACGCCAAATGCTTCTCACGGCGACTCAATTCAAGCAATCGTTGACGCACTCAACTGCGAATTTAACTTAAGCGATTCATTAATTGCTGTCGGGCATCGCGTTGTTCATGGCGGAGAGCGATTCAATAAAGCAACGCTCATCGACGATTCTGTGTTAGCGGAAATTAAACAATGCATTCAACTCGCGCCCTTACATAACCCAGCAAATATTACTGGCATAGAACTTTTACAAAAACAGTTTCCTGAGGTTCCGCAAGTTGCTGTCTTTGACACAGCGTTTCACCAAACTATGCCCGAGCACGCATATCGCTATGCGATACCAAGCGAGTTTTATACTAAGTACGGCGTAAGACGCTACGGGTTTCATGGAACAAGTCATCAATATGTAGCTAGTTCGACCGCACAACATATTGGCAAACCTATTGAAAATTGCTCCTTTATAACTGCACACCTTGGTAACGGCGCAAGTGTATGCGCGATCGAGAATGGCAAGAGCGTTGACACAAGTATGGGCATGACACCGCTTGAGGGATTAGTTATGGGCACCCGAAGTGGTGACGTAGACCCTGGTCTTATCGGTTTTTTAGGTTCACAAGGTTATGACTGCGCTCGAATTGATAAAATCTTAAACAAACAAAGTGGCCTTCTTGGTCTATCTGGCATTTCAAACGATTGCCGAACGCTTGAGGAGCAAGCATCTAAAGGAAACAAAGAGGCCCAACTCGCGTTAAAAGTGTTCTGCTATCGCCTCGCCAAATATATCGCGGGCATGCGCATTGCGCTGACTCAATGCGACGGCCTGATCTTCACGGGCGGTATTGGCGAAAACTCGGTATTTATTCGGAAAGAAACTGTGGCCCTTCTTAAAGGTCTCGGGTTCACAATTGATGAAGAACTCAATCGCGACATTACTGACAATGTATGCGCCATTCAATCAACAGTCAGCTTACCTATATTTGTATCACGCACCGATGAAGAACGTTTAATTGCGGAGCAAAGTGCTGCACTCTGTTCGTAAATGAAACCTATTTTTAAATTTAACAGCTACGGATTAAGCAGATGAGTAAGGCTTTTTTCTTAACAACTACCGCACAGAATTCAGGGCTAACGTCAGTCACATACGGTTTGGTATACGCCTTAGAACGGCTCGGCGTTAACGTAGGTGTATTTCAGCCAATTAGCTATCAAGTCGGGCACGACGACAACTCAAAATATTTTGCCAAAGTCCTTAATATCGAAAGCGATGTGGAGATCATTTCACTATCAGACGCGCAAATGTTGATGAGTGAAAATAAAGGTGGTTTGTTGATGGAACGTATTGTTGCTAATTATGAAAAAGTAGCAGCTAAGAAAGACGTAATCGTTGTTGAAGGTATTCCGAATGATAGAAATGAAGCCTATTTAACGCGACTTAATATCGATATTGCTCAGAATCTAAATGCGCCCGTTATTCTTGTCGCCGACGTCAATCAACGGACACCTACTCAATTATCTAAACACCTCAAAGTTGCGGCTTCCCTATATCACGGCACAGAGAGTCCTGACGTGCTTGGAGTAGTATTAAATCGCGTTGGCGAAATATCTGATGAGGACTTTTCAGCGCGCCTCGTTTCAATAAGTGACCTAAATGTCTTTACCAATAATTTCCATTTAATTGGAGCGATCCCTCTTCTGAAAGAACTCGCAGCCCCAAGGGTCAGCGATCTCAAGTACACATTAGACGTTAACTCGCTTAACGAAGGTGAATCAGACTCTCGCCGAATTTATGACATCGTGTTTGCTGCAAAGACCGTAGACAACATCATTCCTAGGCTAACGCCTGGCACGCTTGTGGTAACACCGTCAGACCGAAGTGACGTCATTGTCGCTGCGTGTATGGCTGGCTTATCAGGCATTCCTCTCGCGGGCATATTGCTCACAAGTGATTCGAATATCGACCCTCGCATACACAAGCTTTGCGCAGCCGCTTTAAAAGCTGGTTTACCGCTTCTATCAACACCAACTGACACATTTAGAACGGCAGCAGCTCTTGCAAACCTTAACCGTGTCGTGCAGGTCGATGATGAAGCAAGAATGCGTCAGGTTGTGAGTATGGTTTCCGAGCATCTCGATTTGGAATGGCTCGCTCAAGTATGCGCCAAAGAGCGAAAGAGTCGCCTGTCGCCCCCTGCATTTCGCCACATGCTTACGTCTCGCGCTCGTTCCGCCAAAAAACGTATCGTTTTACCTGAAGGAAACGAACCTCGCACCGTTGCTGCTGCGATTGCTTGCCAAGAAAGGAATATCGCTCAATGCGTTATGATTGGGGAGCGCAGCGACATTAGCTTGGTTGCTGAAGCACAAGGTCTGACATTTCTAGATGAAATAGAAGTCATCAACCCCGACGAAGTGCGTGAAAGATACGTTCCTCATATGGTGGAGGCACGCAAGCACAAAGGCTTAGCGCCTGATATGGCGCGCTCTCTACTTGAAGATAATGTAGTTCTTGCGACGATGATGGTTGCCTTAGATGAAGTAGACGGATTAGTTTCAGGTGCTTTACACACGACAGCAAATACTGTTCGCCCAGCACTTCAGTTAATCAAAACTGCACCATCAGCCACTGTTGTCTCTTCGGTCTTCTTTATGTGCTTGCCAGAGCAAGTACTGGTCTATGGTGACTGTGCAATCAATCCAGACCCTAACGCTGAAGAGTTGGCGGACATCGCGATACAGAGTGCAGACTCAGCCCTAGCTTTTGGAATTGAGCCAAAAGTAGCGATGATTAGCTACAGCACAGGCGCTAGCGGTGCGGGGGCCGATGTCGAGAAAGTAAAACAAGCAACTGAGATCGCAAAGGCTCGTCGTCCTGACCTTTTGATCGATGGACCTTTGCAATATGACGCTGCTGCAATTGAAAGTGTCGCAGCGAAGAAAGCGCCAAACAGCCCTGTTGCGGGACAAGCAACGGTATTTATCTTCCCCGACCTGAACACTGGAAACACGACGTACAAAGCTGTTCAGCGAAGTGCGAATGTCATAAGCATGGGCCCGATGCTCCAAGGTCTAAACAAGCCGGTTAATGATTTATCGAGAGGTGCGTTAGTTGATGACATCATCTACACAATTGCGCTCACGGCGATTCAATCAAAACAAGCAGACGACGCTAAAGAACAAGCTCAGCAATAATTATGGGATGATCAGAGTAAGGTGCCGTCGATATACTTTGGTACCGCTGACACGAGAAACCTTTGTACAAGACATGGTCGATCATATAACGAAGCTTTCGCTTGGCCTTATGCTCTACTGAGTCGCAGGAAACTGATGCATTGCGCAGCTCTAGCTGCTTTTCTAGTGTTTTGAGAACCGGAGAAGCACGAAAGTCATTAAAATCACCTAATACAACAATGCGCGCTTGATCAAATTGTTGCACACCTTTCACCAAACCCTTTGATTGCATTAATCGCTTTGAGGCCTTTTGGGGTGACTCCTTCCGCTTTGATAAAAAATGCGCAGTAGCAAAAGAAACATCTTTATCGGTATCACCGATTCGGTATCTGAGGGTTAAGCCTAAGACTTTAGATAATCGTTTAGGCTTATAGCCATCCACATGGCCTGACGGGAATCCAAAATCTGTGACCTTAATTTGCTCTGCATCTTTCCAAACAAACGCAACATCTTGCCCCGTTGCCGTATCACGCCCTTGTTTGAATGCATAAGACCAGCCCTCACCAAGTGCATCGACGATCTCTTTCGCAACCTGCTTATTTTCGATTTCGATAAACGCAACAAGATCTAAACTTTGATCAAGAATAAGTTCACGATAGAACCCAAGTTTTTTGTCGTAATCAGAAACAGACGGATCACCCTTATTGAATCTTGATCCGTCGACATGACCATCATGAGGAGTCCAAAACCACTCGGAATTAAGTGTTGCCACGCGAAGCGTTTTTTCTGCACTAGCTAGAGTCGAGACAACCGCAAATAGGATTACAAAAACGACTGATACAAATATCCGCAACCGTGACATGTAACTAAGCTTCTTGAAGCAAGTGAGAAGTCTCTTCAGCGAAGCCTGCGCCAACCTCAGAGTAGTAATTGAACACCACATCCACACCATGAGATAAAAGCAGTAGACGCTCATCATCGTGCTGCGCAACGGCTGAAATCTTTCCCTTGTAATCGCGTAATTTGAGCTGTTCAATAATGTTGATCATTTCTTCTACATTAGGGATCGCGAGCATCACAAGTTTTACTCGGTCAAGATCCTGCGATTCCCAGAACTCAATATCATCTGCGTCGCCATGAATCACATTTGTGATGCCATTATTGATGTGCCCTGCAACACGTGACTCATCTATCTCTACACCCCAAACAACATTACCTCCGGCTTTAACAAGCGCGTGATAGGCACCTAAGCCAACGCGGCCAAGCCCGACGAGCATCACATCAGCGCCCTGCGCAACCTGACTACACATGGATGTATTCGCGTTTGCACGCTGAAAACCTTGCAAGCGGCCGGACAGCTTTGCATAAAACAAATGTGCTTTTTTATAGATAAGTGAGGTGATGACAAAGCTCTGCGCTGTCGTGATTGCTAGGATAATTAGCCACTCTTGAGCCAATAAACCTTCTCGAATACTAAGCGCTGCAACGATTAACCCAAACTCACTAAAATTCGATAACAGCAATGCACCAAGAAACGCCGTGCGCGCGCGTAAAGACATCACGCAAAACACTGCGTAAAATAGTAAGAATTTGAGCGGCAATAACAGCAGAAGAAGTGAAGCTAAAATAAACATTGAGAAATCGGGCAAGGCTGACAAGCCAATACTCAAAAAGAAGGACACTAAGAATAAGTCTTTAAACGAGATAAGTGATTTATATAACTCGCCCGACTTACTACTTGTCGCAACTAACATCCCAACAAGCAATGCACCCAAGTCACCTTTTACATTCACCAGTTCAAATAGCGCATAGGCGCCAAGCGCGAGCATAAGCCCACTCAAGGGCAACAATTCTCCGTGACCAGTTTTATTCAAAAGCTTATCGACGAAACGAGTAAGGAGTGGCAGCCCTAGTAACAACAACGCCCAAAATGAAGGCACTTTGCCGGTCGCAGCCACGAGAAAAGCGACGGCGATAATGTCCTGAATAATCAGCACACCCACTGCGATAGCGCTTTGTCGACTGCGGATTTCTCCGGAATCTTCGAGTACCTTGATGACGCAAACTGTACTACTAAAACTCAGCGCGAAAATGAGTAGCGCAGTCTGTTCTACAGAGAGTTCAAAAACTAATAAACCAGCCCACGCCATTACTGCGTTAATAACGAAGCATAAGGCAATCCACAAACTCATGTGACTGATTGCCGAACCCCAAACTTCTTTTTGAATGAGGTCTTTTACATTGATTTTTAGGCCGATCGTAAAGAGCATTAAGGTAATGCCTAAATCAGCGAGTCGTTGAATATCATCCGTTAAGGTGTAGCCCGCAAAATGCAAACCGAAACCCGCGAGCAAGTATCCAACTAATGGAGGTAGGCCAAGGACCTTAGCGGTCAGACCAGAAAAATAAGCGGCCAAAATTAAGGCTATGCTCATACGCAACAAATCCTGAGGGTTTGGTGTATAAAGTAGTCGATTACTTAAACAAGATACTTTTTGTTATACAAATGCTTATCGAGCTGCGGTCTAAAATCAGCGGATGCATCCATAGACTTTAAAATCCAATAATGCCCGCTAACCAGTCGATCAATATACAAACTATCAACCGGAGGTTTAAATCGTTCTAAGTTTTTGAAAAACAGCCCTGTGTGCTCCATCGCATCAACATGAAGTTTTGACTCGCCGTAATTAAAAGGTTGTCCGGCAAATGGCTGAAAAAAAATGTCCCGCCAAAGTTTATAGAAGTCAGAACCAGGACTTGCTTTATTTGCCACGCGCGCCCCAAGTCTTATCAAGGCCTCATCCAAGGCTGCATAATCCTCGTCGATAGCACTAACGACCGCGTCTCGATAGGCCTGAACAATTTCAGGCTTCAACTCTTTGATACAACCAAAATCATAAATAATGATTGAGCCATCGGGTCGAAATGCAAAATTACCGGGGTGTGGATCACCATGAATGCACTGACCTGAAAACAATTGATCACTCAACATTTTAAAGACCCGCTCAGCAATCACAGATCTTTGCTGCTCGGTATATCCCAGCGAAACAAGATCTTCGGCCGCATCTCCCTCAACTAACCCCAGTGTTAAAACACGCTTTGTGGAATATTTATCGAAGACTTCGGGAATTATTATCCCTTCGTCTTTCGAGTGAAACTGAGCAAAACGATTTAAGTTATGAGCTTCTAAAGTGTAATCGAGCTCTTCTTTTAAACGATCTCTTAATTCATTAAACAACGCGTCGACACTTTCTTTTGGCATTTTTAATAAACCGCCAAGCTTGAGTGTGAGTTTTAATTGCTTTAAATCTGAATCAACAGAACGGTCTACTCCCGGATATTGCACCTTAACAATGACGTCTTCGCCGTCTAAAGTGACCGCCCGGTGTACTTGACCTATAGAGGCTGCCGCGTAGGGTTCTTCGTCAAAAGTCTTAAATAGATCGGTGATAGGCTTACCTAATTCTGACTCGACTTGCTCTTTGATCACTGAAAACTCGACAGGAGGCGCTTGCTTCTGGAGCTTCTTCAAGGCTTGCGAGAATTCCTCAGGGAGAAAATCTTGAGTCTGAGAGACGATCTGACCGACTTTCATTACCGCGCCTTTCAACTCGCCAAGCGTTTCTGTAATGTCATCAGCCATTTTTTCGTAACTAGCGGCTTTTCGACGATCACGATCATCGCCCTTACTGACAACATCAACTAGTTTGTCACCTGCATATCGTGCAGCAACACTAGCCGTCATCCCTGCAAGCTTTACAAAACGCTTTGTTCGGCTCTGAGCCGGTTTCTTCCCTGCCACCTGCTTACCTGTCACCTACTAATCTGTCACACAAAACAACGTTGTACTGGGGAAAATCAATCTGCTGCTCCCCTGCTTTAAGACTCAAATTAAGCCGATCATTATTTTTCAGCACGCCGACACCTTTTGGAGTACCGGTAAACAAAATATCCCCTTTACGTAAACTGAACACAGACGTAACTTCTTGTATTAAGGCAGGGATATCAAACAGCATGTCTGAAGTCATACCATCTTGCACGACCTCATCATTAATAAGGAGCTGGAAATTGATCTGGCTCAAATCCTGATCACTGAAAGGAATAAAAGACGTGAGTACTGAAGCGCCATCGAAAGATTTCGCTCTTTCCCACGGATGCCCCTTTTCTTTTAATTTAGCTTGAAGCCCACGATCCGTGAGATCAAGCCCAAGTCCTAAACCAGCAATATCCTGACTAACATCGACTGGAGCATCGACGTTTATGTGCCGCCCGATTAAGACAGTGAGTTCAGCCTCGTAATGAATACCTTCGCGTGGAATTATGACTTGCTCACTGGTTTGAATAGTAGATTCCGGTTTAATAAATAGAATTGGTGCCTTGGGTATGGGATTGTTTAGCTCTTTCGCGTGCTCCGCGTAATTTCTGCCAATACACACAAGCTTTGAGCAATGCGCGTCAAACTCTTTACCGTCAAACCAAACCGGCTGATACATCTACTACTCCATAGGTTAATTAGTCGAATATTTTGCCAGGATTCATAAGTCCTTTCGGATCGAATACCTGCTTGATACCTTTCATCAAAGCAATGTCTGCTGCGCTACGTGTGTATTGCAAATAATCCTTTTTCACAAGACCAACCCCATGCTCAGCAGAAACACTCCCGCCATGCTTTTCAACGATATCAAAGACCCATTTGTTCACGTCAACACACTTTGCGAAAAACTCATCCGCGGGCAAATCTTCTGGCTTCAGTATATTGAGGTGTAAATTGCCATCTCCGATATGGCCGAACCAAATTATTTCGAAATCAGGGTAATGCGTGGTGACAACCTCATCGATTTCCGTGAGAAACTCGGGGACTTTTGAAACCACGACGCTTATATCGTTTTTATACGGAGTACGCGGCGCAATCGATTCAGAAATCCCTTCACGTAAACGCCATAAGTTCATAGCCTGCGTTTCGCTTTGGCTAATCACCCCATCAATTACCCAGCCTTGTTCAACGCAGTGTTCAAACAACTCCATCGCCGAATCCATTACCGCGTCATTGCTCGCCTCAAACTCTAGCAAGGCATAATAAGGTGCTTCAGATTCAAACGGCGCTGGCACATCTGCGTGCGCACGCACATGGCCCATCGCTTGATGTGAGAAGAACTCATAGGCAGTCAAATCGAGCTTACCTTGGAAAGACTTAAGAACATCCATCGTATTAGTAATATCGTTAAGACCCAGAACAAGTACAGTCAGATTCTCAGGTTGACGCGTCAGGCGCATGGTAGCTTCGGTAATTAAACCCAAGGTACCTTCTGCACCAATGAACAAATGACGCAAGTCATAGCCAGTGTTGTTTTTGAGCAAATCAGAGTTCAAGTTCAAAACTTCGCCAGCGCCGGTGACGACAGTTAAACCCAAGACCCAATCTCGTGACATACCGTATTTGATTACCTTGATTCCGCCAGCATTGGTACTCAAATTACCTCCAATTTGGCTTGAACCGGCAGAGGCAAAGTCAACCGGATAGTAAAGACCTTGTTCTTCAGCGAAATTCTGTAATTGCTCAGTGACTACGCCAGCTTGAACTTTGACACAACGATCACTTGCACTGAAATCAACGATTTGATTCATGTAGTCAAAGCTAACGACGACCTCTCCATTAGTCGCGACAGCACCACCGCTTAACCCTGTACGTCCACCAGATGGAACGATTGCAAACTCTAGTTCGTTTGCCAGCTTAACGATGGCTTGCACCTGCTCTGTACTGCGCGGAAATGCAATGGCCAAGGGTGCGACCTCATACATCTTCGTCCAGTCTTTACCGTGCGTAGCTAGTGAGTCTGCATCTGTACGAAGCTTTCCCTCATCTAGTATGTCTGTTAGCGCATTAATAATTTGATCAACAGCGGCCATGCTTTCCTCGCGTACTACTAAGTTTTCAAGTTGGGGTGATTTTACACGACTAAATGCGCATTGCACTGGTCGATTAGGTAATCTTTGTGCATAAATAAATACGCTCAGTGAATAGCAATTATTAATCAAATATCAGTAATTTATAGATCAGTACAGAAGCACCGAATTAGAAACCTGTGGTAAAATACGCGCCCTTTCATTACCGTAGCCAGCCTATCATTAAAATTATTGGTCTGGCATTGAACAAAAAGGTAGAAGTAAGTCATGGCAAACACGTCTTTGGATAAAGCAAAAATCCGGGTTCTTTTGTTGGAAGGTGTTCACCAGTCAGCTGTAGATATTCTGCACAAAGCTGGTTACACAAACATCGAGTACCTCAAAACGTCTCTTTCCCAAGAAGACCTTATTGAAAAAATCAAAGATGCTCATTTTGTTGGAATTCGCTCACGCACCCAACTTACCGAAGAAGTATTTGCAGCTGCTGAAAAATTGATCGCTGTTGGCTGTTTCTGTATTGGCACAAACCAAGTCGATCTTGATGCAGCTACCCGCCATGGCGTTGCGGTATTCAACGCACCATACTCAAACACGCGAAGTGTGGCAGAACTCGTTCTTGCAGAAGCCATTCTTCTATTGCGCGGCGTACCAGATAAGAACGCTAAAGCTCATCGCGGCGAATGGCTCAAATCCGCAGCAAACAGCTACGAAATCCGCGGCAAGAAACTCGGCATTATCGGCTACGGAAGTATCGGTAGTCAGTTAAGCGTATTAGCTGAAGCGCTAGGTATGAACGTTTACTTCTATGACGTAATCACTAAGCTTCCTTTAGGAAACGCGCGCCAAGTTGACTCGCTAGAAGAGCTTCTAGGTACGTGCGATATTGTGAGTCTTCATGTTCCGGAAACTGCAGCAACACAAGACATGATCGGTGCGACCGAACTTGCGCAAATGAAGCAAGACGCGATTCTAATCAACGCGGCACGTGGCACTGTCATCGATATCGATGCACTTTCAGCATCGCTACGCGAAGGCAAGCTACTTGGCGCAGCCATCGACGTATTCCCTGTCGAACCTAAATCAAACGATGAAGAGTTTGTGTCTTCTTTACGTGAATTCGACAATGTCATCCTTACACCGCACGTTGGCGGAAGCACAATGGAAGCACAAGAGAATATCGGTTTCGAGGTTGGTGAGAAACTTGCCACCTATAGCGACACTGGTACTTCAGTGACATCTGTAAACTTCCCTGAAGTTGCATTGCCTGCACACCCAGAAAACCACCGCCTTCTTCATATCCATGAGAATGTTCCAGGGGTTATGTCTGAGATCAACCAAGTATTCAGCGAGAACAACATCAACATTTGCGGCCAGTATCTGCAAACTAACGAGAAAGTTGGCTACGTAGTTATCGATGTCGATAAAGAATACAGCGAGCTTGCTTTAGAGAAGCTGCGCAATGTTCGTGGTACGGTGCGAGTACGCGTACTGTTCTAAGCGATTCAATCATAATGAATCCCAAAAAGGCTGTACTATTAGGTACGGCCTTTTTTATATGTAAAAGCCGCCTTGCCATAGTTGTTCAAGTACTTATTACACGTTAAGTTATTGCTTCCGATAACAAGTAATAAGAATAAAAATGAGCAAACTTCATGAACGCCACTTTGGCGAAACGCAAAATATTGTACGCGCAAATGTAAGACGCTTTGTCGATACACATATCAACCCGTTTATTGATGAATGGGAAGAAGCCAACGAGTTTCCGCGCGAGCTCTACAAACTTGCTGGCGAGGCAGGTCTTCTCGGGATTGGTCACGATGAAGAGTTTGGCGGCGCTGGCGGGGACGTATTCACCAAAATTGCAGCATCAGAGGAACTCATGCGATCAAGCTCTGGTGGACTTGTTGCGAGCTTAGGAAGCATAGATATAGGTTTACCGCCTATCGCACGTTGGGGCTCTAACGAACTAAAACAGCGAATACTCCCTGATGTTATTCTCGGCAATAAAGTTATTGCTCTTGCCATCACAGAACCTTCTGGCGGATCAGACGTAGCAAACATCAAAACCACAGCTAAAAAAGATGGCGATTATTACATCGTCAATGGCAGTAAAACCTTTATTACAAGCGGGCATCGCGCCGACTACTATACAGTGGCGGTTCGTACCGGTGGCGATGGCTACGGCGGAATCAGTTTATTACTTATAGAGCGTGATACCGAAGGTTTTACGAGAGGTAAAAACCTTAAAAAAACAGGATGGTGGGCAAGCGATACAGCAGAACTGTTCTTTGATAACTGCAAGGTGCCCGCTTCAAATCTTATTGGTGCCGAGAATGCAGGATTTTTCGCCATCATGTCGAACTTTGAAATGGAGCGATTAAGTCTGTGCGTTATGGCCAACATGACATCAGAACTTGCGCTCGAAGAGGCGCTCGCTTATGTTAAGCAGCGAGAAGCTTTTGGCCGTCCAATCGGTAAATTTCAAATCATCAAGCACAAGCTTGCAGAAATGGCGACAGCCCTAGAAGCGAGCAAAACATTTACCTATTCACTCGCACAAGCAATGAGTGAAGGCCAGCCGGTCATCAAAGAAATATCAATGGCAAAAAATCTAGCAACGCAGACCAGCGATAAAATCACTTACGATGCAGTGCAAATATTTGGCGGAATGGGCTTTATGCGTGAATCGAAAGTAGAGCGTTTAGCGCGAGATAACCGAATTCTCTCGATTGGTGGGGGAACCTACGAAATAATGAATGAGGTGATTGCCAAACAGCTAGGCCTATAGTCGCCCCCAGCCATTAACCTTCAACTAGACAACACGTTACTAAATCAATCAGTGCGGGAGCATAAAGCTATTTCACTTTACTCCCCTTTCTTTACTTCTCTCACTAAGCGTCAGATTGAAGACTCAATAATACTGAAGACCTTCTGACGATATTCAGCAGATTCACCAACCAGGTGATGACCAGCGCCATCGACCACACTGACCTTCACTAAAGGGAATAGTGTTTGGTAGAACGGAAGATTAAAGGTCCAGTCCACCGTTGTGTCATCGCTTCCTTGAATCAAACTCAATTGAGCACCGTTTACAAGACCGCTTATTGTCGCACGCTCAGACATTTTTGGAATCCAATTACGTAGAGCTCCGACCCAATCAACTGACAAACCATCATGCTGCAAAGGATCTTTATTCTGAACAAAATCTAAAAATGCTTGATCGTGAGAATTATCTTTAAAACTACGAGGCCAGTACTCTTTGCGACCTTGCAAAATACTGTGCGCAAATTCCGCCATATGCCAACTCTGCGGCTTCATTAATGGCGCCAACATAAATACATGCTTTAGATTAAGCGGCGATAACACCGTCACCGACTCTTCTGAACTTAACAAGTCTGCCAAGATGGCTGCGCCCGTGCTCTGACCAAGTAAATACAAAGGAAGTTCACTATCGCATAACGCAAGTATACTTTTTAGCGCAGGCTGATATTGCTCAAAGGCATCAATACTGGCGCGCGCGCCACTCGATAAGCCATGCCCGGGCAAGTCAAATGCAACAACGCGCAGGCCATTAGCAAGAAGGCGCTTCACGATATTTCCATAAAGTCCTGCATGATCATAGTAACCATGAACGATGACTACCTGCCCTTTGATTTCCATTGCGGGCTCAAAAATCTGAGCAACTAGATCAAACTCAAGAGACGGCACTACTTGAATTGACTGCGACTTCGCAAGCCCGATCGACAACATATCAATATTGTAAAAATCGGCATAAGACTTGTATAACAAGCCGGAATGCGACTGAGGTTTGCCGCTTAACTTTAATGAACGAGTACTCAGGGCGAGTAAAAAACGATCTCTATCCCAAAACATGTTGAATGGTTCTCACTGACTTAGCGTTTAACATTCGTTATCACCGTGAACCACCAAATGGATCAAGATTTTAGTTACAATTCGCAGCATAAGATAACGAAGCGGTTACTCAATAAACCGCCGATAAATGAATACTTTTAATTATAACTAACTTGCGAGATACAGCCTGTGAAAATCAATAATCAAGCACTAAGTGTGATCGATGTCGTAGTAGCCACCACAGTGAGTTTTATATTTATTGGTTTTCTATATCAACACGTCTATGTGTAATCTAATTTAGCTTAAATAAAAAAGCCCGCCATAAAGCGGGCTTTTTTATT
>NZ_LWGF01000624.1:0-908 GCF_001635355.1 Oleiphilus sp. HI0125 | reverse complement strand
CAAGCTGTTTTGCTGTCTTTGACCAGTTGTTATCGTTTCTTGAAAGAGCTTCTTTAATTAGCTTGCGCTGAAACTCTTGGGTTTGTTCTTGTAGTGTCGTGCCCTCAGTGCCTTAATCAGTATTGTGAGAGTCCGTTTCGTTCGAGATTACGATTGTTCTATTGAGCGCGCGATTAGTTTGCTCAGTGCTGATCGGGATGCTGCGCTCGTTAAGGTAAAGGACTTGTTTGTCGTTTGAGCGACTTTGTTCCGTTACAAGGATTCGCGCCACCATATTTTCAAGCTCTCGCACGTTTTCAGGCCACGCATATTCATTCAGTATTTGCATTGCTTGATCTGAATACCGGATTTCATCAATGCCAATTTTACTTTTCCATTGCTTCGTAAAGAACTCAATAAGCAATGGGATATCACCATGGCGTTCTCTAAGAGCTGGGGATTGAACAGGGAAGACGTTCAAACGATGGTATAAGTCTTCCCTAAAGCGGCCTTTAGCTACTTCATCTGAAAGGTTGCGATTGGTTGCCGCAATGACTCGGCAGTTTACGCGTATGCTGGTTTTAGAGCCGAGGCGTTGAATTTCTCCTTGCTGCAGTGCTCGCAGTAACTTGGCTTGCAGTGCTAAAGGCAGCTCGCCAATTTCATCGAGAAACAGCGTACCGTTATCAGCGAGCTTGAACTTTCCCCGTTTTGCTTTATCTGCACCAGTGAATGCTCCTTTCTCATGTCCAAACAGTTCTGACTCTGTTAGCTCTGAAGGCAGAGTAGCGCAGTTTAGTGTCACGAGCACTGTATCTTTAAGATGCGATTGTTGATGTATCTATTGGGCGATTAGCTCTTTCCCTGTACCACTTTCGCCTTGAATTAATACGTTCAGACCTGTTGTCGCAATAGCGGAGATGTTGTTT
>NZ_LWGF01000623.1:0-1310 GCF_001635355.1 Oleiphilus sp. HI0125 | reverse complement strand
TTGATCAATAATAGGTTGTTTCAGTTTCGCCTCATCATTGTCAGACCAAGGTTCTCCGCGCTTTGCCATGCTATCGCGCTTTACTTGAGCAAGCACGCCTGCTGCTTGTTCGCCGCCCATCACTGAAATGCGCGCGTTAGGCCACATCCACAAAAACCGAGGGTGATAGGCTCGACCGCACATTCCATAATTACCAGCGCCAAAACTGCCGCCAATAATGACTGTAAACTTAGGGACTTTCGCGCAGGCGACGGCCATCACCATCTTTGCGCCATGCTTGGCAATGCCGCCTTCTTCAAACGACTTGCCGACCATGAATCCGGTGATATTTTGCAGAAACACCAAAGGAATTTTTCGTTGCGAGCAAAGCTCAATAAAGTGAGCGCCTTTTTGCGCAGACTCAGAAAACAGAATGCCATTATTTGCGACGATTCCAACCGGAAAACCGTCAATATGCGCGAATCCGCATACGAGCGTGTCGCCAAAATACTGCTTAAATTCTTGGAAGTTTGAGTTGTCGACAATTCGTGCAATGACTTCACGCACGTCATAAGGGGTTTTCAAGTCGCTCGGTACAGTGCCATTCAGTTCACTAGAGCCATAGATAGGTTTAGCGGGTGTCTTACGTTCAATGGGATTCGCTTTTTTCCAATTCAGGTGTGCAACGCAATCTCTAGCAATCTGCAGAGCATGTTCTTCGCTATCAGCGTAATGATCCGCAACACCGCTAACTTTGCAGTGAACATCTGCACCACCCAAGGATTCGGCACTTACTTCTTCCCCTGTAGCAGCTTTCACTAAAGGAGGGCCGGCCAGAAATATTGTACTGTGCTCACGAACCATAATGCTTTCATCAGCCATAGCGGGAACGTACGCGCCACCAGCTGTGCACAAGCCGAGTACGACAGCTATTTGAGGAATGCCTTTGGCTGACATATTGGCTTGGCGATAAAAAATATTGCCAAAATCGTCCTCATCAGGAAACACTTCGTCCTGGTTCGGTAGATTTGCTCCACCTGAATCAACCAGGTATACGCATGGCAGTCGATTCTCTTCCGCAATGGTAAGTGCGCGAAGGTGCTTTTTAACTGATAGAGGGTAATATGTTCCTCCCTTGATGGTCGAGTCGTTTACCACGACCATACATTCGGTGTCATTGATGATGCCGATACCACAGATAGCGCCAGCAGCAGGGATATCTTCGTCGTAAACTTCATGCGCAGCTAAAGCGCTCAACTCTAAAAACGGTGTACCTGGATCGAGTAGGTGAGCGAGTCGCTCGCGAGGCAGCAATTTACCCTTAGCCCGAT
>NZ_LWGF01000622.1:0-832 GCF_001635355.1 Oleiphilus sp. HI0125 | reverse complement strand
TACGAGCGGGTCGCCTTTTCCGAGATACACATTTACTGTTCCGTTGTTCGGGTTTTCAACAACAGAAAGTTGAACGTATTCAGATAGTTCACGCAATAGTTCGTCGCGTTCATCAAGCAATTGATTCGGCTTTTGACCTTCACCTGTAGAACTACTAGCGAGTGCGATAGCTGCATTCGTTTCAGCCAGCCCCTGCGCCAGCGCATTGATCGATGAGACATCCGCTTCAAGATTCTGATTGATGTTTGCAACAACACCTTCAAGACGCGCCGCCAATGTTTGAAAGCGCGATACTAAGCCTTCCGCTTGCGTGAGCAATAATTGACGCTGAGGTACCGACGTTGGGTCTTCAGCCGCGCCTTGCAAAGATTCAAAGAAACGGCTCAGTGATGGCGTTAGACCTGTCGCCTCACTCGCTAAAAGATTATCGATGACAGAAGCTTGATCAAGAATCGCCTCACGTTCGTTATAAATACTGGTATCAAAACGCTGCTGCGCCAAAACAAAGTCCGATGTAATACGACGAATCGCATCAACACTTGCGCCCTGCCCAACATAACCTGCAGCCGTTAGCTCCCCTGGTTTATCAACAAAGATCGCTTCTTGGCGGCTATATCCAGGCGTATTAATGTTCGCAACGTTATTACCTGTGACAGACAGGCCAACCTGATGCGTTTTTAAGCCACTAATACCTATGTTAATTAAATCAGCCACGTCTAGTTACCACCCTTTACTGATTGAAAGATGGCATCCATGTCTGACAAACGATTCTGAACAATATTTCCAATTTTGTTCGCGTACTCTGGATCAGTCGCATAACCAGATTGCTGCA
>NZ_LWGF01000621.1:0-496 GCF_001635355.1 Oleiphilus sp. HI0125 | reverse complement strand
AGTGAGCGGAGCTGAGGTCATCTTAGGTCAGCTCTAAATCGTGCTCTTCAGAAAGGGAGAGGTTTAATGAGTTTGATGATCTCTCCAGTTTTAATGGCTGAATCAAGTGACTCAGCCATTCTCTCTGTTTCTTGTAGAACTGTGTTCCAATATTTTTGTCTTGTTGTGACGTCTAAGTCTACGAAGTCGTTTCTGTCCGGGATCTTTCCGTAGGGTAGAGCGCTAATAAAGTCTTTCGATGGGCAAATGAGCACTGTTCTGTCGTAGTGTTCACTTCTCGCAACTCTCTTTGAGCTTTTATCAAACCAACCAGGTTTGGGCGTTGGGTTGAAATGTGGGTACAAGCATAGCCCTTTGTTTTGAATCTCAAAGTCAAAGTGGTAATCGATTACTCCTCCATCTCGATACATTCCCGAAGGGGCGCCTGGTATATTTCTTATCCCTGCCATAACCATCGGTATGGAGCCCGACGCCAAGAGTGCCGGCATTAAGTTAC
>NZ_LWGF01000620.1:0-4516 GCF_001635355.1 Oleiphilus sp. HI0125 | reverse complement strand
GAGACAAGATTTACAGCAAGAATTGATCTAGATAACGCATCGGATATATTGAACAGATGCTTATTACTTTTACCAAAATCAATAAACCACCATTCGTGTAAAACTTTTCGACAGTTTGAGAACTACGTTTTTTAGTGCTCTTAAACTATTGCTTTGTGGATTTTGTTGCCGGCATTTCCGTTTAGCTTATTCGTTAAAACAAGAAATAAAAACATGATCAAAAGTAGTACACTGCGCAACCAGACAAAACGGTAAACGAGGATAACGTGCAAGATATTTATATCATCCATGAAAATGAAGAGTGGGTCGTACCACTTCGCGCTGCATTTGCTGAGCACGGTGTTGAAGCCAAAGAATGGTTTTTAAACCAAGGCGTCATTAACCTTAATGGAACACCGCCTGAAGGCATTTACTACAATCGCATGAGTGCGTCCTCGCATACACGTGGGAATCGCTATGCACCAGAGTTAACACGGCTTACCTTAAATTGGCTTACATTGCATAACCGCGAGATCATAAATGGTCCAAGAGCGATATACTATGAAGTGGACAAGTTTTCTCAATACTGTGCATTGCAAAAGCATGGTATCAAAACGCCGCTTACCCATGCCGTAGTCGGTAAAGAAAACCTGATACAGGCAGCGACAGACTTCGATCAAATCCCGTTTATTATTAAGCCTAATCGCGGCGGTAAAGGCTTAGGCGTAAAACTCATTCATAGCATCTCTGACTTAGAAAACTTTATTGAAAGTGATGACTATGAAGAACCCTTGGATGGAACATGGTTGATCCAAGAGTACATAAAGTCAGACCAAACCTTTATTGTTCGTGCTGAATTTGTAGGAGCGAAATTCTTATACACGGTCAAAGTCAAAACTGATGGAGGCTTTGAACTATGTCCGGCGGATGTATGTGATATTTCTGATGCGTTTTGTCCAACCAGCGCCCCTGAGAACAAGTTTGAATTGATAGATACCTTCGATAATCACGCCCTAATGAATCAGCTCGAAACATTCTTAAGCAAAGAAGAAATTGATATTGCAGGGATAGAATTTATTCAGAACGAAATCGGTGATTTATTGGTTTACGATATCAACACCAATACAAACTATAATCATGATGCTGAAAAACGCGCGGGTATCGATCAAAGTGGTATGCAAGCCATTGCAAGCCTGCTCATAGACAAAGCCAAATAAGTCTTCATGTGCATTTATGCCTGCAAGATTATCGACGCAGGCATACCTTCATTCAGACAAGCTTAGCAAGCATCGTCCTCTCTCATGACAACCAGTTCTTGCCCATTAAGTACTTTGACTACCATGGGCCGACAGCACACCTGACAGTCTTCAGTGTATTCGGAGTCTGAATCCATAACGTCTAGCAGTAATTGAATCGGTTCGCCGCAATACGGACAGTAAGTATTCTGCTCTTCCAATGGGTTCATTAATTACTCTCCAATGGTATGCGTCCAGGTTCAATAAATGCTTTATGCACGCGTTTCGTTCCTACAAGCTCAAACAAGTCACCATTAAAGCCTGTCATCTGGCGGGGCACCTTAGCTTGCTTAGCAACCTTTGCGTTAGCAGCAAGATGCAGCTGCTCACCATGCGTTGGAATGACGAGAGAAGGCTGCACCCATCCGTATAAATCAAGCAAATCTTGCTCACTTGGGTGACCACTCGCATGAATCGTTCTAGATGTGTTGTACTTCGTAATCACGGATATCTTTTTCTGTTCCAATTGCTCGATCAAACGATGAATATGCTCTTCATTCCCTGGAATCACAATAGAGCTAAATATCACAGAATCACCCTCTTCCAGCTCAAGATCTCGGAATTGATTCCTTGCCAGTCGTGATAGTGCCGCACGCGGCTCGCCTTGACTGCCTGTCGCGATGATCAATATTTCTTCTGACGGCAAATACCCGATCTGATGCGGAGAATACAACAAGCCATCAAGCTCGCTAGGCCAGTAACCAGCAGCTTTTGCGTGACGATGCATGGTATGAAGAGATCTCCCCAATAAGGCAACATAGCGTCCGGTATCTTTGGCAACCTTAAATAGCGTTATTAAGCGCGCGATGTTACTTCCGAAACACGTCACCAACACTCTACCCGACTGCTCACTGACGTGATCAAATAAGCCTTGATAACATGCGCCCTCGGAAACACTTCTACCAGAACGGTCAGCGTTGGTAGAGTCGCAAACCATTGCAGCAATGTTCTCACTCGCTAATTGCTTAAAAGGTAGCGGGTCAAAGGGCTTGCCTACGACAGGATCAAAATCGATTTTCCAATCACCGGTATGAAAAACTGACCCTACTCTGGTTCTGATCATAAGACTATATGACTCAGGCATTGAGTGCGTTAATGCCAACCACTGAACCTCGAATGGGCCAATCTGCTCTGTCGAACCGTCATCGACGATATGAACAGGTATATCTAATTCTTTGCGCGACTCCGCTAATTTATGACGCAAACATAGGGCGGTGAATCGAGTTGTATACACTGGACATTTGAATCGAGACCATAGATCGACCAACGCTCCGAGATGATCCTCATGCGCATGTGTGATTACGATGCCTGCTAAGGCATCAGCACGCTGTGCAATAAAACTTGGGTCTGCACTTATTCTGTCGAACTTCTTTGTAAGCGCGTCTTCGTCATTCTGCGGATTATTGGCATGAATCGCACTGAGACTCTCGCTAAAACTTACGCCGCAATCAACCATTAACCACGCATCATCATGACTGTAGAGATTCATGTTCATGCCAATTTCTCCAGTTCCACCTAAAGGTAAGTACCAAAATTGGCGATGATTAGCCGCGTATGAATTAGAAATAATCGACTCCTATTTGCAGTTGAGGGTAAGACAAATCACGATTAGGGGGTCTTACGAATCAGACCCTTAGAAAGTTCATGCCTAAGCAATATAGAGAAAGTATAAAAGCTAATTAGCAGTATGAGGAAAAATGTTAGACATATGTCTGAAGACGCGCTCAGCTCGACCACCTTCCGTGATTCTCAAAAATATTCTAGTGTTAGCTCAGTAAGAGTACTCAGATAACTAGATAATTTCTAAGATGTTGAGCTAGCGTTAACTTTACCCAAAAGAATAAACTTAACGCTGCAAGATTTGCCACAGCACTCTCCACCTGATACCTTCACAAGATTAATAATCTGAAATTATCTGGTCCCCTATGAAATCAACTAAACTATTTTCGAACTTGTTGCTTTATATTTTTGTAGCAAGCTTTACATTGATGGGTTGCAGTAGTGGCGGCAATAGCCCGAATGGCAAACGTGTTGTTAGCCTTGAAATTTCTGGAGACAATGAAATAGCCGCTAACTTTAGCACTCAACTTAAAGTCACTGCAATTTACAACGACAAAACTTCAAAAGACGTCACCTCAATAGCAACATGGAGTCAGTCTGGCGAGACGGGGATCATTCAAGTATTGCCCGAAGGCATTGTTGAGGGCCTGGCAACAGGATCTGCAACGGTTACCGTCCGTTATGACGATTCACAAAGCGTGACTAGTGCTAACTTCACAATGAACGTGAACGATTCTAGTGTGACCGGGCTCTTTATTACGCCGATTGTTGACATATTAGGCAGCCCTTACAGGATCCCTAATGGTACGTTTATCAGTGTCGCGGGCCTGGCGAATTTTTCAGACGGTAGACAATTGGTCGATATTACTCGAGACCTCTCTTGGACGGTCGATCAGAGCAATATTGTCACGGTCGAGCCTAAGGATTTTGAGGTTAAACTGACGGGCCAATCTTTGGGGGTTACTACTTTAACTGTGGATGTCAGTGATCCCAGTCAATCAGCACAAACGAATGTGGCCGTGCAACAAATTTTGACGGTTACCGATGCCGTGCTCACCGAGTTATTGATTTCACCAAGCTCTCTTAGCTTACCCAAAGCGATCAATCAACAGCTATCGGTTGCAGGTGTCTACTCGGATAATTCGATCTTAATTGATATCCCTGAAGTAAGCTGGTCGGTTGAAGATGATCGCATTGCTCGCATCTCAGAAGACGGCTTGTTAAGCACATACCTAGATGGCCAAACCAAAGTATTAGTGAGCTTGGATTTGATTCAAGCTGAGGCTGAATTGGTAGTCAATGATGCCACAGTAGAGTCCCTTGTCGTCTCACCAGCTGAGGCTTCTATCGTTGAGGGCAGCAAAATAGATTATAACGCCACGGTAACTTTCTCAGACGGAACCGAAGCCGATTACACTGAAAAGGTCGATTGGTATAGCTCCAATAGCAGCGTAGCCGAGGTATATAATGGCAATACTATAAGAGGCCTGCATGAGGGCCAAGCCGAGATCTTTGCTGTGTTGAAAGTGTCTAGCTCAGCAGACACAAATGAGGTGCTTCAATCTAATCCCAGTGGGCGTCTAGACGTTTTTGAGGCTAGAATCACAGACATCGACGTTGAGACCGTTGACGGCAACCCAGACTTGCCGATGATTGTCTCGAAATCTGAAAGCCTAGTACCG
>NZ_LWGF01000619.1:0-6024 GCF_001635355.1 Oleiphilus sp. HI0125 | reverse complement strand
AAAATGATTCCGTCGCACTAAAGCCAATTTTTTGTAACTAAAGACACCATTCTGGTTAATGAGGTCTAGAAAAGAAAACAGCTACTAAGCCCCACAGAATTGGTTATTTTGCGTTCAACTCAAGATTTTTTTGAAACAGGATGTAACGATCCTCTAATACAACTAGAAAACTTAGCTAAAACAACCTTCCTTAATTACTATTACTTTTACCCGGGAAGGTTAACTTTTACTCACCGCTTACATATAAAAACACGCTTGCCATAGTCAAAAAGGCTAGTCATAGTTAATGCATTGCTGTTCAACCATACCTGCACCAACAAAGATAAAAACAACTTATAATGAAACGCTTTTTATTAAGTTTTTTAGCGCTATGTTTCACAACTCATACTGCTGCACAAGAGGCACCCAACGAAACGAGTTGTCCCAAAGATTTACAACGCCCTTGTATTGGGTTGGTTCTAGGCGGCGGTGGGGCGAAAGGAGCTGCTCATGTTGGTGTTCTGAAGGCTATTGAAGAAGCTAAGATTCCTGTCGATGTTATTGCAGGGACTAGCGTTGGATCCTTTGTCGCTGGTCTTTATGCCACCGGTAAATCTGCTAAAGATATTGAATCTAAGTTTCTAAGCGCTGATTGGAATAGAGGGTATCAAGATAGTCTTCCTCGGTCACGCATTCCCAATCGACGTAAACGTCATAATGACTTATTTCCAATTCAACTCGACATCGGACTAGACAGCTCAGGCATCAAACTCCCTAAGGGTATTATACAAGGACAGGGAATGCGCTCGCTCGTTCATGAGATGTTGGGCAGTTATTCAAAATTTGATAGCTTCGATAGTCTCGCAATTCCTTATCGAGCCGTTGCAGCGGATCTGGAAACTGGTGAACAAGTCATTCTTTCAAGGGGTGATTTAGCGCAAGCAATGCAAGCATCGATGTCTATACCTGGGGTACTCAGACCGACTGAAATCGACGGTCGCATTTTAGTTGACGGCGGCATCGCGAATAACTTGCCAGTCAGTGTTGCAAGACAAATGGGCGCAGATATCGTTATTGCGGTAGATATCGGAGCACCAATTCTTAAACGCGAAGAAATCGACTCTAGCGTTGCTGTGCTTGGACAAATGTCGAACTTCTTAATGATGTCAAACCAAGCTGAGGCACGATCAACACTCACAGAGCGAGACATCCTTATTCGTCCTGATCTGGGGAATATGGGTGTACTTGATTTTGACGCTATGAGTGATGCACTAGAAGAAGGTTATCAACTCGCCACAGAGGTCTTTTCGAAGCGCTCAGACATTCAGTTATTGCGCGATTCAATAGCAAGAAAAACACAAGAAGAAAAAGATCAAATTCACCAGATACGCTTAATTAATAATACTCGCCTAGCTAATAAGTACTTACTTGAAAGGATGCAACTGGATGGGCCTCCACCTTTCACACGAGAACAAATAAACAAAGGCATTGAGCGGCTTCTAGGACAAGGTACGATCGCTCTGATTACTAGCTCAATCGAGATTGTTAATGATGAAGAACAACTCATTTTAACTGTGAACGAAAAAGAATGGGGACCAGGATACCTGGATTTTCAATTCAACTTCGAGGACAACTTTCGTTCTTTCAGTTTATTCGAAATTGGCACTGCGTGGCGCTATACCAACTTGAACCCATATGGAGCGGAATGGACAAATGCCGTTGAATTCGGTACCGAGAAACGGCTTACGAGCGACATCTATTGGCCCTTAAATACCAGTGGATACTTCATTCAAGCGCGAACTGAAATTGCACGAGAAATTTCAACCTACTCTGATAACAATCAAAATTTAGGAGAGCTTACTCGCTCCTATCAAAACACAAAGGCTGGCATTGGCTACGAATTTAGCGACAATTTTGACCTCCTACTTGGCCTGGAATTTGAAAACGGCCGCGTTAAAGTGCCTGATCCCTTACAACAAATAATTGGTGCTTCCTCGGTAAGATATGACAGCGGAGCCGCATTCATAAAAACTGAATACGACAACCAAAATAATCCCAACTTTACCCGAAACGGCTGGAAGGTTAGTGCTACAGGCAAACGCAGTGAATCAAACGCCTTAGGTTTTAAAGAATACGTAGATCAAGTCGAAATACAGATTCAAACGGCTTTTTCATTTGGCTACCACAGTATCAAACCAACCATCAAAGCCGGCAGTACCTATGTGAATCAGGGCAATCTGCAGTTCAGTGGTTTTGAGTTAGGCGGTTTCTTGAATTTATCGGGCAATGACCGAGATTTTATTGCTGGACCGCACATGCGCTTTGCCCGATTAGTTTATAGCTATGAACTTGCCGCCAATAGTGTAGGTGGAACCAAACTTCCTCTGTACCTTGGTGCGTCTTACGAAGCGGGTAATGTTTGGGACAATCAATCCGACATAAGCACCAAAGACCTTATCTCTAGTGGCGCAGTGTTTTTGGGTTGGGACAGTCCCATTGGGCCCGCGTTCTTGGGCTATGGCATCTCAGAAAACAGTCAAGAGAGCCTATATGTATCTCTTGGCAAAGGGCTGTAAGTGACTTAGAAAGACTGGGAGCAGAGTGAATATACTCTGACCTCAATATTTAGTCTTCAATAGCTAATCACCACCTACACCGTCTCACCACCTACACCGTCTCACCACCTGCAAACACATATCAGCGAACTGATGCACGCCATCTTCATGAAACTCCAGCTTCAAACCACTCGACACGCCGTCACTTAAAACCAACGCAACACGGTTATTTTCGAGCAAATCTAACCGAATGCTGCGCGCATAAGGATATTTCTGAGCCTCGGAAACATGCTCAGAGTGACGTTCAACACTCGTCTCGCTGCTCTCTAAGTGCGCTTGACGGTATTCGTCGAGTGTTTTTTGTTCGACGGATTGTTCAGACCTAGCGTTTCCATCTCGATTCGTCGTTTCAGAAGTCTGAGTTTCTGACACCTTTTGGAGTATCTTCTCCGTTTCATAGTGCGCGGCCACTGCTGAGTTGAGAGATTGAATCAGCCGCAAGATCGTCCTGCGGCTTAACCACCAAGAAGGGTAACGCACTTCTTGGTGGCTGAGAAACAATACGCGATCTTCGACCGAGTCATAGGTCAATTGCAAAGCCATATCTGCTCCCTTAGGCGATGTTCACCAAGATGAAAGCGCATCAATGATCTAGCCAATACCGCCTAAATCAGACATGTCATCGTTACTGCCATTGTTATCATTCGCGTTGTCGAAGCTTGAACTGTCATCCATTACATCAACACCTGCATTAGTGTTGTCGGCATTCGTCCAATCACCTCCACCCTGATCATCGCTACCAGCATTAACATTAGCGCCATCTGCAGAGCTACCTTGCGCTGCATAAGCATCATCCACTTCGACACTAATGATTTCACTCGCACCGTCGACAGTTTGGTCTAAGGCGTCATAACCTATGACATTGATCGACACATCGCCTTCGAAACCATCACCCAATGAAACTTGTATCGGTTGACTCAAATCGCCACTGATCACGTAGTTACCATCATTATCTTCAAGGCCATTGCTGATGGTTGCGCCATCCGGAAGATCACTCGCAATCACATGATCCACGCTATCATCCTCACTAATTGAACTTGGCATCGCAATGTTCAAACTACCACCAGGAGAAACCGTATAATCTGCTGCCTCACCGTCGACTTGGCCATCCTCAGCAGGCGACACATTTGCGCTAATTGATGCTTGGATTGTTTCTGTGCCATCACTCACATCGTAGGTAATGCCAGCCGTTCCTTGGAAGTCACCATCAGCTACAATGCTATAGGAGTCATCACCATTATCGGTCACCGTTGCATTGTCAGACTGGAAGTTACTGACTGATAGGGTATCGCCATCAACATCAGTAACATTGGCAAGCAACTCGTCGAGTGTCAGCGTGGTCGTGCCGTTCATATTCATCTCTACATACAATGGAGTACTTTCAGTCGGCACATCATTTTCTGGCGTCACTGTAAGAAGCACTGTTGCAGGCGTGCTATATGTGCCATCGTTCACCATGTAGGTCAGCTCCATATTACCGCCAAAGTCAGAATCAGGCCATACTGTCCATGAGCCATCACCATTGTTGATCACCGTGCCACTATCCGGCTGCACACCTAAGCCTTCAACAGTCATAGTATCGCCATCAGCATCCGTCGCACCCACAGCAGTTAGCAACTCTGACTCTGTGAATGTAATCGATCCATCCTCGGCGACTGTATAATTTGATGCCTGATCTACAGCAACAACTTCTGGCGCAGCGTTGATGACATTCACATTCACGAAACTCGTCACGCTATTTAAATCGTCACTCGCCACGAAGCTAATCTGTGCTTCGCTAGAGAAATCTGGATCTGGCGTATAGGTATATGTGCCATCGCTCGATTGTCTAAGTACACCGACACCATCGGTAATTTGCACACCAGTAATTGACAGGTCATTACCATCGACACCGTTAATCTGAGCAAGTAAATCCGCATCAGTAAATTCAACCGAGTTGCCTTTGTCGATATCTGTCGTTGCAATACCCTCGATTTCGAGCCCATTGTCCGCACCAGGTACAGCAGGTTGAACACCAATACTGCTCTGTTCATCGAACAACTCACCATCACGTTGGATCACATAAGCAAAGTCCACTTCGCCGGTAAATCCATCCGCTGGTGAGAAGGTCCATGTGCCATCACCATTATCAACAAGCTCGCCTTGCGAGTTATTAATTAAGTGTACAAATCCAGGTTCATCGCCATCTTGCACTTGTGTGTTCTCAGCCATATCTAAAAGATCAAGCTCAGTAATGATCAGATCTTGACCTTCTGTGGCATCGAAGTCTCCCGTAATATCGCTGCTATCAGGCAAGGCATTCGAGTTTTCATCACCATAATCAACGGTAGTGGCTGTCAAAGTTACTTCGAAGGTACCGTGCCAGTTTTCAGGTGGGTCGATCGAGATATTCGAGATATCCCAATCATTAATCAAGATCAGCTGTCCTTCTTCGGTGATCGTCACCGAATGTTCACCATCACTAATCGTGAAGCCCAATGGGTAACCCGTCATCACCAAGCTTGTGAGTGATTCCGAGGCATCGAGTAAATCGACACTCAAGCTCAAGAAGCCGGTCTCATCCTCGTTCATCACAATCGGGCCATCTTGACTCTTAGTAATAACCGCACCGTCAGCGACAGGACGCACGTAGACAGGCATATCCATCGCCGTTTCGACCGTACCGTCACTCACAATCACTTGCAGCTGAGTAGTACCGGCAAAGTCATCTTCAGGCGTGAAGGTGAAGGTACCATCACCATTAGCCACCACTTGGCCTTCTGCTTCGTCGCCATCGGCGATGATGACATTGGAAATGGTCAGATTGTCTCCATCCACGTCCCCAAAAAGATTCAGCAAGTCATCGGCATTGAAGGTAATTTGACCATCCTCCATCACCGTTGCGTGCGAATTCCCATCCACAAAGGCCGCATCATTCACTGGTATGACGTTGACTTCCATGCTGCCAGCGGTGTCTACGGTGCCATCATTAATTAAATAATCTAAGGCAACCGCACCCGCAAAGTTCGCTGCGGGACTAAAGCTATATACGCCTGTTTGCGTATTCTGCGTGAGCGTTCCATGGTTCGGGTCACGCAATGTAAGGGAGGCAAGGCTTAAGTCATCGCCATCTACATCGGAAGCAAAGCCAAGAATATAATCAGGATCAATTTCTATTGAGTTGTCTTCATTAGTAGTCAATGTTCCTACGTTGCCTGCTTGAGGTGCATCGTTCACAGGAACAACTACGATATTCGCTTGGGCCGTATCACTCGCACCCTCAGCATCTAACACAACCACATCGAGGACAATGTCACCATTGAAATTCTCATTCGGAATAAAACTAAAGGAGCCATCATCATTCGCACTCAGCGTTCCATCTGATCCTGAGTAGCTAACACCTTGCAGACTCACATCACCTTCAACGTCACTTGAATTCGCCAAAAGCTGT
>NZ_LWGF01000618.1:0-959 GCF_001635355.1 Oleiphilus sp. HI0125 | reverse complement strand
AGCAGACAACCTTGCTACTTTTATACAAGCTAAGGGTGTAGATATTGATGATGGCTTACTGGAAGATCTGTCTGTTTTGCTGTCTAAAAACAAAGAGAAGGTGGCAAAACTATTTAAGGGAGTTGATGCCGAAAGTTTGCTTGAAGAAGAAAAGGCAGAAGTTGTAAAGCTAGAAACAAAGCAGGCTTGATTTGCATCGTGAGCACGTGACCGCGAATACGTGAAACAAAAGCGGTGCTCAGGATTCCAATCAAACCCTACTCGTTTTTTAGAGAAATAATAGACCGCTGTATAAGTAGGCCATGACGAGGTTGAAAGACAGCTTAGCGCTCACGCCGCGCTCGCTTGGTAGTCTTTCATGTTTGATTGATGTAACCACTGCAGAATATCGTCAGCGATGTCCGGCCAGCAGCTTTCAGCCTGATAGGTGTGGCTTAGGCCTTCGTATATTTTTATATCCGCGCCGAGTTGATCTGCGCTTTTCTGAATTTCGGTATGGGGGATAATGTGATCTCCCTTGGCAGCTAGAAACAATATGTTGCTTGGATGAAGTTTGGTGCTGATCAATTTTGGAGGTGATAGTAATTTCATTAATACTGGAATTGATTCGGACCTCAGCTGGGCGGTGACCTTGTCAGCATCAGCTGTGTCGCATGTATTAGAATATATTCCTATCGGGGGTGTTCCGTAGCGGGTTATACCTGCATAACACGCGGCGGTAATAAATTTGGCGAG
The DNA here is from genome assembly GCF_001635355.1 of Oleiphilus sp. HI0125. Classification (NCBI taxonomy): domain Bacteria; kingdom Pseudomonadati; phylum Pseudomonadota; class Gammaproteobacteria; order Oceanospirillales; family Oleiphilaceae; genus Oleiphilus; species Oleiphilus sp. HI0125. The sequence goes on along the minus strand of NZ_LWGF01000618.1, from coordinate 224 downwards.
AGAGATTGGTGACTTTTTAGCGAGAGAGCTCATCGAACCGACAACTCCAGAAATTGGCACAGGCGACATTAAGATCAATGCATGACCTTCAGCGGGCATCATTTATCTTTTAAGGAACGGCTTAAGCTAAGGTTTAATGACTACGTCGATGAATGCATTGAAGCAATCGAAAGCTTTGATAAGGAACCGACCGTCATTGGCCATTCTCTTGGTGGACTTGCGTC
>NZ_LWGF01000617.1:0-1250 GCF_001635355.1 Oleiphilus sp. HI0125 | reverse complement strand
CAAGCTGATGGTACTACTGACTCAGACGCTAGTACTACTGTATTGATCAGTGACCTTGACATTGACGGCTACCTTGGCCCAGTTGACATCCACATCGAAAACGATGGTAACGGCTTCACTGCTTCAACTGGTGAAACTGGTTACGGTAACGCTGATTCTGTAATCAACTGGAACACTTACATTAACATTACTGATCTTGATGTTTACATCGATATCGCTGGTGTTGCGATCGAAAATTTGAAGATCAACAACGTTCGTGGTGACGTGACTGATATCGACGGTAACTTTGCATTCGGTTTCGCTCAATCTAAGCGTGAAATTTACGCAGTACGTAACGCTGCAGGTTTGAGCTCTGCTAAGCTAGCTGCTGCATACGGTGTTGTACCGTTCATTGCTGCTGCTGACGGCACTGGTGGTCTCAGTGTTGCTCCTCTAGCTTCTGGTGCTGCTGTTGCTGACGCATACGGCGTTGACGGTGTTGCGATCAATACTCACTTCAAAGGTGACATGGAAATCGGTGCACTTTCATTCGGTGACGACGGTGAGTCTATTGGTCAGCTTTACTGGACTGATATCGACAGCCAGACTAACTGGACAATCTCTGCTCACTAAGATTGCTTAGTAGTATGAGTTAATGCTCAGTAGAAAAGCCGCTCATCTGAGCGGCTTTTTTTGGTTTTAAATAACAATAAAGGAGTAGGCTAATGTCTATCATTAGAAAGACTGCGCTAGCCATAGCAGTATCTGCTGTAAGTGCTGGAGTGCAAGCCGAACTAAAAGCGTTAGACGATAACACGATGGGTGAGATGACTGGCCAAGCAGGCTTGACCATTGATCTAGAAACGAAATACACCATCGGCGAATTTATGTATAAAGACGCAGGTTCAGTATTTTTAAATGGTATCAGCTTTGGTTCCAATGAGAACGTTCAAGCTGGTGGTTTTTTTGACAATGTTCGTATCAAGTTAGATATCGCTGGTAGCGGTGCGCTTGATGTAAAGAATGCAGTTGGTGACGGATCAACACCGGAGCTTGGAACAACAGTCGATAACCTTCTTGAAACTGGTTTCTCTGGTGTTCGCAAAGTTGCAGCCATTCAAGGCGCTGCAGCTTCTGGAGAAGGTAATACCGCTGAAGCGAGTAAGTTTTACGATCTATATGATGGTGAAATTACCGTCGCAGATGCGCAAAGTGCTGGGCTAATTGCAGCCGATGGCGTTTCTTCTACAGGTCCTTTAACGGTAGAAGAC
>NZ_LWGF01000616.1:0-5617 GCF_001635355.1 Oleiphilus sp. HI0125 | reverse complement strand
GAACTTACTGATGTTGCCGAGCAGGGTGCAGAGCAAGTAGAGCAAGTAGAGCAAGCGGTCGCGAATCTAAATGAATATGTTCAATCGGTACAGCGAGATTTGCAGTTTCGATTGGATGACACGTCAGGTAAAACAGTGATAACTGTTTATGATCGGAGTACTGAAGAGGTAGTTCGACAAATTCCAGATGATGTCGCTATTCGTTTGGCTCGAGATTTGCAGCAGGATGAACCGATAAGTTTATTTAAAGCAAAAGTTTAGATAAACCGGCAATCCGGTGCTGAATATGTAAGGGCAAAAGGTAAACTTTTGCCCTTTTTTGTCCTAGGCTAGCCTCGCTAGGGTAAATTATTTAAAAGGTAGTAATTATGGCTAACGTATCATCTGTAGGTATTGGTTCTGGCGTTTTGACCAGTGATCTGATCGATCAGTTAGTCTCTGCTGAAAGAACGCCTACAGAGAATCGCTTAGATTCACGAGAACAATCCGTCACGGCTGAGCTGTCTTTATTCGCTCAGATACAATCTGCAGTGACAGATATTCGACTTCCTGCTCGGAATCTAGCTAACCCCGATACATTTAACGAATTGACCGTAAATGCCGGCAGTTCTGCCTTTACGGCAAGTTCAAATTCTAAAGCGATCGCAGGTAACTATACGCTTGAAGTCACTAGTCTCGCTAAATCACAATCTTTGAGTTCTGGAACTTTCGCCGACTCCGATACAACGCAAGTTGGCGAGGGCACACTAGCTTTCACTATTGATGGTGTGACAACAAATCTCGCGATCAATTCGTCGAATAATACCTTGGATGGTATCGCGTCAGCGATTAATGAAGAGTCTGCGTTGGGAGCGAGCGCAACGGTTATTAACAATGGTTCTGGCTATCAGCTTGTTATCACGAGCAGTGAAACAGGTGTTGCGAAGGCTATAGAAATTAACGTTACTGATTCGGACGGTAATAACATTGATGGGACAGGGCTGTCGCAGCTTTCCTATACCACAGGGGCACAAAACCTAATTCAGAATCAGGCAGCAACTGATGCGTCGTTTAACTTCAACGGCATTGCTATTACGCGTACCTCGAATACCGTTGATGATCTTGTTGAAGGTTTGACAATCGAACTCAAAGGTACAAACACAGGCTCACCGGCAAGTCTTACTGTTGAGCGCGATGACGATGTGGTTGTCGAGAAAGTTCAAGAGTTTGTAGATAAATATAATGCCTTGCGAGCGTTGATTGTTGAAAACTCACAGATTGATCCAAGTAATCCTGCGGCAGCCGGCCTATTGGTTGGTGATACAGCTACGCGCTCAATTTCCAATCAAATCCGAAATATCTTAGGTAGAACAATCGAAGGTTTGGGTAATGATCCTGTACGGGGCCTTGCTGAGCTTGGTATCTCTACCAATAATGACACTGGAAACCTTCAGTTTAATGAGGCTGAATTCCGCGAAAAATTAGAGTCGAGCCCAGAGTCTGTTGCGGCGGTATTTTCTAAGCAGGGCCGTACGACCGATGGGCAAATTGAGTTTTTGAGAGCAGGGTCTGATACAAAGCCAGGTAGCTACGATATAAATGTGACGCAACTCTCAACGAAGGGTGCGTTTACAGGTGCAAGTGCATTGGCCGCCAGTACGGTGATCGATGGCGATAATGATACGTTTACGTTGAGTATCGATGGTAATAGTTCAGCGACAATTACCTTAACAGCAGGTACTTATAATCAAGCAGACTTGGTTGCAGAAATTCAATCTCAGATCAATGCGGATCAAAGCTTATCCAATGCTGGCGTAAGCCTTGTTGTCGCGCTAGATGGTTCTAATCAGCTTACGTTTACCTCTGATAGCTATGGTAGCAATTCCCAAGTTCAATTCCTTGGTGTTGATGCAACGACCTTAACTACGCTTGGCATAGATGCTGTTGCTGGTACGGCTGGATTAGATGTCGAAGGCACAATCAATGGTGTTGCTGCGACCGGTACCGGACAGGTTCTGTCGGGCGCATCAGGCACTGATGTGGCGGGGCTCTTGGTAGAAATCCAAGGTGGTGCGACAGGTAGCCGAGGATCTGTTAGCTATATCGAAGGTGTAGGTGAAAAGTTAGTTGACCTTATTAACAACTTTTTGTCCGTAGATGGTACGATAACCGCCAAGAATGAACGTTTAAATTCTGAGCTTGATAGCATTGCGTTATCGCGTGCAAATCTTGAGGAACGTCTAACAAATTTAGAAAGTAATCTTGTACGACAATTTACCGCTGCCGATATACTTATCGCGCAGTTAAACAGTACGCAAGATTTCATCAAGGGCCAGCTCGAAGCTTTAGCTGGCACCGGAAGCGATGACTAGTGGAGAATTATAATGAAAGCACTAAATCAATATGCGGCAGTGAATGCGCAAACTAGCGTTGTAGATGTTGATCGGCATAAGTTGATTGAGTTGCTCTATGACGGCGCTCTTGAGCGTATTAATATGGCCAAAGCACGTATTTTAGCGAAGGACTATGAAGCTAAGAATAAGTTTATCAACAAGACGATTGATATCTTGGCTGGTTTGCGAAGTTTTATTGATGAGTCAAAAGCGGAAGAGTTAGCCGATAACTTGGCGCAACTATATGCCTATTGTGAAAGCCGGTTGTTAGAAGCTAATCTCAAAAATGATGTTGAGTTGTTGGATGAAGTGGCAAGTCACATCAGAACAGTGCGCGAAGGATGGGCTGGCATTCGTTCAGAAGCAGAGGCGCAGGGGCTGATCTAAGCATTAGTGATTATCAAAAAAGGCCGCTATTGCGGCCTTTTTTATTGTGTGCGAACTAAGCGTTCTTAGTTTCGCGCCATCGATTGCTCTAGTGCTTGAATTCGTTGCTCTAATGGCGGGTGAGATAAAAACAACGCACCAAATTTAGAGTGTCTGAGTCCGGAAATGCCAAACGCTGTTAATTGGTCAGGGAGTTCTTGGCTCTCTGTTTGTGCTTGAAGTCTCTTCAATGCTGCGATCATCTTATGCGTGCCTGCTAGTTTTGCTCCGCCAGCATCAGCGCGATATTCTCGTTGGCGAGAGAACCACATAACAATGGTGCTAGCGAGTATGCTCAGTACGATTTCAGCGATAATCGTTGATACCCAATATGCAATGCCGTGGCCTCGTTCGTTTTTGAAAACCACACGATCGATGGTGTGGCCAATAACGCGACTGAAGAAAATCACAAATGTGTTCACGACGCCTTGGATTAAGCTCAATGTGATCATGTCGCCGTTAGCAACATGGCTTACTTCATGGGCTAAAACAGCCTCAGCTTCATCTTTGGTCATGTTGTTTAAAAGGCCTGCACTCACGGCAACCAATGCATTGTTTCGGTTGGCACCCGTGGCGAATGCATTAACTTCTTTACCCGGATAAATCGCGACCTCAGGCATTCCAATACCTGCCGCTTTTGCCTGCATGCTAACGGTGTCTACTAGCCATTTTTCTGTTGGGTTGCTGGCTTGCGTAATTACTTTAGCGCCGGTGGTCTTTTTCGCCATCCACTTTGAGATCGCAAGGGATATAAATGAGCCGCCAAATCCAAATACTGATGCGAACAGTAGTAAGGAGTTCATGTTTAGGTCGACACCGTTGGCGTCGAGAATGCGTTCAAATCCAAGTAGTCTGAGTGTAATACTTAAGACAACAATGATTGCTAAGTTAGTAGCTAAAAACAGTAATATGCGCTTCACTTCAATCTCCGATATGAGTACTTGAACGGATATATGGGTTAATAGTTCAAAATAAAGTGGATAGGCCGGTTTCTAAAATTACATTTTTGATATGTCTATGCAAAACGAGCGGCTAATTGCCGCTCTTTAAGAAGGTCTAGAAAATGAATTTAAGCGTCGATAATTTGAGTTCCAATTTCGATTTTCTTAGGCTTCATCGCTTCAGGAATCTCTTTGACAAGATCAACCTTTAGAAGGCCATTTTCGAGATCTGCGCCGACGACGCGAACATGTTCAGCGAGTTCGAAGGTGCGTTCGAAGTCACGACCAGCAATACCTTGATGTAGGAACTTTCGTTCTTTGTGGTCTGCAACATGCTTTCCTTTAATATTGAGCTTATTGCGCTCGCTTGTGATCTGAATTTCGTTCTTTGAGAAACCAGCAACTGCGAGTGTAATTTGATATTTGTCGGATTCGATTACTTCAATGTTGTAGGGCGGGTAGCCAGTATTTTTCGAATCGCCTCTACTTGCGCTTTCTAGCAAGTTAAGTACGTGATCGTAGCCAATTGCAGTTCTGTATAGTGGTGAAAGGTCGATAGATCTCATAGTTTTATCCTCGTTGAGCAATAAATATATCGATAACCCTGACGGCGTTATCTGTGCCCTTGTTTAGGCGTTATGTTAAGAAAAACCCTATTGGCGTCTCTCTTAATAATACATATGAGATCTTTTTGTTGGATTCCAAGGGGAGGGAATGAAAATATTTTTCTACCAAAAAGGTCGATGACTTGCAGAGGTTAAGACCTAAGGCCTTAACCTCCTATTGGTAAGCTTTAGTGTGGCTTTAAGCTGCAGATTCATCGTCTGTGATTAGGGCGCTAGTATCTTCTCCGCCAAATGCATTAAGTAGTGCTGGCAGTAAGCGGTCAACCTCAAGTGCCATGATCGCAAAACCGGCATCAAATTTTTCCGCCGCACCCTCGGCTTGTGTGTCGTCGAGCTTGTCTTGCATCATATCCAAGAATTTTACGCGCTTTACGCCAAAATCGTCAGAGAGTACGAAACTCAATTTTTCTTCCCAGGTAAAGGCTTGTTTTTTGACTTGAAAGCCTAGAGCTTTGTTTTGGTCCAATTGGTCTTTGCCGATTGCCATTCCTTTATATTTAACGGTCGCTTTTTCTTCACCGCCTGTAACAAGTTCAGACTCTTCATTTAAAACGAATCCCGAAGGAGGAAGGTCGTCCTCAGATAGCCATGCCGTCATTAATGCAGCGGGAGCTGTATTTAATGTTGGTACCCTGATTGGCAGAGACCCCATGGCATTGCGAAGATGGCTAGTTAGTTCATCAGCCAGCTTTGCAGACGATGTGTTTAACACCATGTACCCGTCTTTCGGACAAATATAAGCATAGTGTCGAACTGTTTTTGTAAACGATCTTGGTAAAAGTTCTTGAGTGACAAGTTCTTTTAGTTCGCTTTTTTCTTTGCGCGTAACTTTACGATGTTGTGCTGCTTCAATCTCAGCCGCTTTGATATTAACTTGTTCAGTGACGACTGAACTTGGCAGTATGCGCTCTTGTTTTTTTAAGCAGATCATCCAGTACTTGTCGCAAACGTGTACAAAAGGAGCGCCTTCTTGATCGATTGGGCTAGCCCACCCTAAGCGCATGGCTTCTTGGTTATCGCAAGGCTTGAATGTTCCCTCTGATAGACGAGATTCTAGCTCATCTAAGTCGAAAGGTACGGGTTTAGTAAAACGGTAGAAGAAAAGATTTTTAAACCACATAATGTCACTGCTTATATAATAGATGTTGGGTTAGACGGATATGCATCGCGCCATTATAAAAGTGGGCGAGATTATGCTGTGTATTGAAGTAAGTTCCAACTTAATTATCTAGAATTTTTATTAATAAACATC
>NZ_LWGF01000615.1:0-8856 GCF_001635355.1 Oleiphilus sp. HI0125 | reverse complement strand
AAATCGGCTAAGGCCACAAATTCCATATTTTTTAGTCTATATTGTTAGCGGTCTGATAGAGCTTAAGTGAAAGAGTAATATATAGGATGTTTTTATTCTTCAAAATAATAATTACTTATAGCTTTATAATCGAATGTTTTATCAAGGGATGAAAAAATGAAGCTACAGCAGTTGAGATATATTTGGGAAGTTGCCCATCATGATCTAAATGTCTCGGCAACAGCGCAGAGTTTATTTACGTCACAACCAGGGATTAGTAAGCAGATTCGTTTGCTTGAGGATGAATTGGGCGTAGAGGTATTTTCAAGAAGCGGTAAGCACCTAACGCGAATAACGCCGGCCGGCGAGAAAATTTTGGCGGTTGCGGGTGATATTTTGTCGCATGTTGAAAATATAAAGAAGATTGCAAACGAATTTAACGACAACCGCACAGGTGAGTTAACCGTTGCGACGACTCATACTCAGGCTAGATACGTATTGCCACCCATTATAAGCAGGTTTATGAAGCGTTATCCTGATGTTTCATTGCATATGCATCAAGGTACTCCAGCGCAGATTTCTGAAATGTGCTCTGACGGTGCGGTTGATTGTGCGATCGCAACGGAAGCACTTAGCCAACATTCTGATTTGATTATGATGCCATGCTATCGATGGAATCGCGTCGTTGTATTGCCTAAAGATCATCCTTTGCTCTCTGAGTCGACATTGACGCTTGAGAAACTAGCGCAGCATCCAATCGTTACCTATGTGCTTGGTTTTACTGGTAGAGAGAAGTTGGATCAGGCATTCGCAGCGGCCGGTTTAGAGCCGAATGTGGTGTTTACCGCTTCTGATGCGGATGTTATCAAAACCTACGTGCGGCTCGGTTTGGGCGTTGGCATTATTGCGTCCATGGCATTTGATCCTGTTAGAGACTCAGATTTGGTGGCGATTCCAGCCACGGATTTATTCCCAGATGCCGTAACAAGCATTGCGTTGCGCAAAGGGACTTTTATGCGTGGGTTTATGTATGAGTTTTTGGCGGAGTTTGCGCCGCATCTGACGCGCGATTTAGTTGACGAGGCATTCTATAGTCATGCTCATCGTGAGGATGTTGGTAAGGTGTTCGAGGGAATTGAGATCCCTCGATATTCAACTTAGCGTTCGAAAAGGGCGGTTTACTTAATGTGTAGGCCGCATTCCTTTTGAGTTTCTTCTTCCCACCACCAACGACCTTCTCTTTCGTGTTGGTTGGGAAGTACAGGGCGTGTGCAAGGCTCACAGCCAATACTAATAAAGCCTTTTTGATGAAGTTCATTAGTTGGCACTTCACTCATTCTTAAATAATCCCACACTTCTTTTGATGACCAATTCGCTAAAGGATTGAACTTAACTAGAATTCCTCCTTCTTTGGCATTGGCGTTATCTAGTTCAACTACGGCAACTTCTGATCGCGTGCCAGGGCTCTGATCTTTTCGTTGACCTGTGATCCATGCATCTAAGGTGGCAAGTTTTCTACGCAGTGGACGAACCTTTCGAATAGAACAACATTCTTTGTGCCCATCTTCGTAAAAACTAAACAGGCCTTTTTCTTTTACGAATGCTTCTAGTTTATCTTGATTCGGTGCCATGAGTTCAATATCGATGCCATAATGCTTTCGCACTTGATCGATGAAGCGATAGGTCTCTGGATGCAGGCGACCTGTATCAAGGCTGAACACCTTAAGGTCATCAGTCAATTTGTGAGACAGCTCAATGAGTGCAACATCCTCCGCTCCGCTGAAAGAGATCGCCGCGTTGCTGAAGTTTGAAAGCGCAAATTTTAAGATCGCGCGAGGCGACATTTCTGCGAGTTCAGCGTTAAGTTCAGCAATTGCTTCGGGAGTAACTGTTTTTGGTTTGCTGAAATCTATGCCCATGTTGGCTTGTCCTACAGGAAAGTTATAAAGCGTTGGATTTTATCGATCATTTATCAATATGCAAGCGCAGGCCTTTTCGTTAGAATGGCGCGCAAATTTTTATGAAGAATAAGTCGGAGTATTAAACCGTGGAATTAGTTTGTCTTGATCTTGAAGGGGTATTGATCCCAGAAATTTGGATTGCCTTTGCTGAAAAAACAGGAATTGAAGAGTTAAAAGCAACGACGCGAGATATTCCCGACTACGATGTGCTTATGCAGCAGCGTCTTCGTATATTAGATGAGCATGGTTATGGTCTTAAGGAGATTCAAGAAGTCATCGATACGCTTGATCCTTTGCCTGGCGCGAAAGAGTTTGTTGAATGGCTAAATCAACGTTTTCAATTGATTATCCTATCCGACACGTTTTACGAGTTTGGTATGCCGTTTATGGCTAAGCTAGGTTTTCCAACGCTGTTCTGCCATAAGTTAGAGGTGAATGAAGAAGGTAAGATTACGGATTACCTATTGCGTCAGAAAGATCCTAAGCGTCAGTCCGTTCGCGCATTTCAGTTATTAAATTATCGTGTGATTGCTGCGGGTGACTCCTATAATGATACGACAATGCTCAAGCAGGCTGAGGCCGGTATTTTATTTAAGTCTCCTCAAAACGTAATTGATGAGTTTCCTCAATTCCCTGCTGTGCACACTTATGAGGATTTAAAGGCTGAGATTTTGAAAGCTAGCCTTACACAGTCTTCTTAATTTTAATTGGGAGTATTGAATGTCTGAGCCTTCAGGCGAACGAATTCAGAAAGTCCTTGCGCAAGCAGGTTTGGGGTCACGTCGTGAAATCGAACGATGGATTGCGCAGGGTAGAGTGAGCGTTAATGGTGAGACGGTGACTTTGGGTGCTCGTCTTATCCCTTCTGATGCCGTCAGAGTAGATGGTAAGCCAGTTAAGCTTAATGTTGAGACTGCAGCTGATCAGCGGGTGATTGTTTATAGCAAGCCTGAGGGTGTTATATGCTCACGTTCTGATCCCGAGGGGCGTCCGACTGTTTTTCAGAATTTACCACGCTTGAGAAATCAGCGATGGATTTCCGTTGGTCGTCTTGATATCAACACGAGCGGCTTGCTTATCCTTACTACTGACGGTGAGCTTGCAAACAGGCTCATGCATCCATCTTATGGTGTTGATCGTGAATACGCAGTACGGATTCATGGGCAGGTCGATGATGAGATGATCGCTCGTCTTAAAGAAGGTGTACTGCTTGAAGATGGTATTGCGAGATTTACGGATATACAGTCAGCAGGCGGAGACTCAACAAATCAGTGGTTTCATGTCGCGCTGATGGAAGGTCGTAATCGCGAAGTTAGGCGCCTTTGGGAATCTCAGGGTGTTCAGGTTAGTCGTTTGAAGCGTGTTCGTTATGGCTGTATTTTCTTGCCTAGCCGATTGAAAGTTGGTGCTTGGGAAGAGTTAAACAACAAGGAAATTAACGACCTTCGTTCTCTTGTCAATCTGCCTTCTATTCGTGTTAAAGCGAAAGATCCAAAGGTGCGTCAAGATGATCAGCGTCGTCAACGACGAGCGTTTAATTCTAAATCACCTCGTCGTTGTTAAGCAAAGAAGCCTTTGCTAGGCTTCTTTTGCTGATTGCTTGTATAGATCTTGCTGGGTTGTGAGTTCGTTGATCTGAACGGTATTGCGTCCCATCTTCTTAGCGGTATATAGCGCTTTGTCTGCGCGCGTTACAAAACTCTTTAGTGTTTCTTTATGGTCGAAGCTCGTACAGCCGAAGCTAGCTGTGAGTTTGATTGTCTTGTTAGCAACACTAAAATTGTGAGCCTCTATGATCTGTCTGAGTCGTTCTGCTGTAAGGGCTGCGTTGTTCGCGGAGCTGTCATCGAGTAATAGTAAAAACTCTTCCCCGCCATATCGGAAACTAAGATCAGTTTTACGAAAGTTCTCTGTAATTAGTGTTGCGAATTGCTGAAGTATTTCGTCGCCTGCAGAGTGGCCATATGTGTCATTAATGAGTTTAAAGTGATCGATATCGATCATAATGGCAGACAGTTCTTGTTGCTTACGTATGGCTCTTTCAGCTTCTCTGTGCAAGCTACTATCTAGAGCACGTTTGTTACCTAGCCCAGTCAATTGGTCGGAAAGCGCTGCATTGATGGCTTCCTGATACATCAAAGCATTCTTTAACGGGAACACTACTGTGCTTGCCATGAACTCGATAATTGAAATTTCATCATCAGAATAACGTTTCTTTCTGCATACGCTTAGTTTTCCGAGGCGAGTATTCTCAATAATCAGATTGAATTGGCAGTTGTGTGCCCCCGGATTTTCACCCAGGCAGTATGTGTTTTCGTTAGGTGCTTGATATCTAAGCTGGCCAACGGCCATTAGATTGCTAAGTTCGTCGTAAAAGATATCGACAATGCTCGCAATATCTAAGGTAGTTTGTAGGCGTCTGATTGCGCGCGTGACTACATCATTGGTATCGACGATTTGGCGACTTAGGTCTTTATATGTGGATGCGACTCTTGCACGATTAAAATCGATTGGTTCTGCTGCTTTTTCGTTGCCGTCCATAAAACTGCCTTTAAACTTCTGTTTTGGGTTTGATCAGGGCTGTTAAGCGAGGCGCGTGCCATAAAGAAATTTTATATTTATATCAGTAAGTTATCGTTATTGTGATAGTTTGAGTGTCAAAAAAGCGGCGACATGCGTCCGCTTTTTTATATTGCGAGTGTTAAAAAACTGGCGTATCGATTTGATAGCTTGCAAGACGCTGCGTAATTTCGGAACATGTGGCAACTAATAACGAATAATATTCTGGATACGCTTTTTTAATGCGCCTCAAGTCAATCAAGCTGGTCGGCTTCAAGTCTTTTGTTGATTCGACGGTTGTTCCTTTTCCTACAAACATGACCGCAATCGTTGGTCCAAACGGTTGTGGGAAATCTAACGTTATTGATGCTGTTCGCTGGGTAATGGGCGAGAGTTCGGCTAAGCACTTACGTGGCGAGTCGATGACAGATGTTATTTTTAATGGTTCCACACATCGTCAGCCGGTAGGAAAGGCCTCTATTGAGTTGCTATTTGACAATAGTGAAGGGCAGTTGGTTGGTGAGCATGCAGCATTTACTGAAATCTCTATCAAGCGTCAGGTCACGAGAGAGGGTGTATCTCAATACTACCTAAATGGCGCAAAGTGTCGTCGTCGAGATGTAACGGATATCTTTCTCGGTACAGGCATGGGGCCTAGAAGTTATGCCATTATTGAACAGGGAATGATCTCCCGCTTGATCGAGAGTAAGCCCGAAGAGTTGCGCGTTTATCTAGAAGAAGCTGCGGGTATCTCCAAGTACAAGGAAAGGCGGCGAGAAACCGAAAATCGAATGCGCCGGACCACTGAAAATTTGGATCGACTAACGGATATTCGAGAGGAGTTGTCTAAGCAACTCGCAACACTCAAGCGTCAAGCGAATGCTGCTGAACGATACAAAGGGTTTAAGGCAAATGAACGTGCGCTGAAGGCAAAAATATCTGCTTTGCAGTGGCTAGGTTTGGATGAGCAAAAACAGGAGTTGGAGATTGAGTCGGCTCGTTGTGAGTCGACGGTCGAAAGCTTGGTGCTTGATAAGGCAACTGGGCAATCAAAAATTGAGGTGTTGCGTTCGAATATAGAAGAGTCTGCCGAAGCGATGCAATCGGTGCAGGCTCGTTACTATCAATCTGGCGCCGAGATCGCAAAGATCGAGCAAGAGTTGAAATTTGAGAGTCAGCGTCTGCAACGAGCTGAGTCTGAACGTATTCGTCTTACTGAGCAGATACGTCTTGCTGAAGATCGCTTGCGGCAAGGGTTGGAAGAAAGAGAGCTTGTTTCCGAAAGTATCGCTGAGATAGAGCCCGAAATTGAGATCGTGATTGAGCAGCAAGAGGCGGCTGAATTAAAGCTTGACGAATCTGAGATGGCGTACGCCTCTTGGTTAGATCTTAATCAGCAAATGCAAGAAGCTTACACGGATGCGCGACATAGTGTGGAGCATGCGAAGTCGAACTTGTCGCGTTTCCAGCGCGAAGCAGATCAAGCAAAGGAACGCGTTGCTTCACTTGATGATGACAAAAATCGCCTTTCAGAAGAATTGGATGTGTTGGGCTATCAAGGTGTGGGTGAAGAGTTAGCTGAGTTGACGTGCGTTTTGGAAGAATCTGAATCAAGCGTTCTCGCTAGGCAAGAAGATGTTGAAAGGCTTGAGGCCGTTGTTCAAGAAAGTCGTGAAGCGACTGCAGAACGAAAAAGTGAAATTGCCCAGAAGCAGGCAGAATTGGTTTCATTAGAAACGATTCAGCGCGATGTAGTATCTAAAGGTAATGTTGGCGCAGGTCTAACTGATCTGCATGCTAAGGCTAAAGGCGAGCTTGAAACCTTAATAGAATCAATTCAGGTCGAGCCAGTATGGGCGCCTGCCATTGAGGGTTTGCTTGGGGATCGGCTATACGCCTATTTATCTAACGATGAAAAAATGGCCGGCTATCTCTTAGATCGCTCTGATATTACTTTCGCTTTATTTTCGAATGAGCAGGCAAGCTATCAAGTTAACGATGGCTCTTTGGCAGAAAAAGTCGAAGGGTGTTCTGCGTTGATTCCGTTTTTGAATCGTTATATTTGTGCTGCGAATTCTAGCGAAGCCTTTTCTACTCGTTCTCAGCTAGAACTTGGTCAAGAATTCGTGACCACTGAAGGTGTATTGATAGGTCGGGATAGTGTTCAATATCTTGCCTTGAGTGCAATTGATGATGGTGTTGTCGTTCGTCAAAAACGAATAGATAGCTTGGTTGATGAGCTGAGTATTGCAGATGATGACGTGGCTAGATTGGAGGCGGAGCTTCAGGCTAATCTGAATGATTTGGCTGCGGCTAAAACTTCGTTAGTCGATGCTCGCGCAATAGAGCAGAGTGCTCTTAAGCGTCACGCGCAATTAGTTGCTGATGAGCGGGGGGCGAAAATCAAGCGTGAGCAACTTCAGTTGCGTATAGCTCGGATAGATGATGATTTGAATTCTGAAAGAGAGCGTTTTGCCCAAAGTTCTGAGCAAATTGAAGCGTGTGAGCAAGAGTTGTCAATATTATCTGAGGTTTTGGAGAGCGCATCTGAAAAAAGAGAGCTTGGAGAAGGTGACAAAGAGCGTTTGAAAAATGCGATATCTGAGTCGCGAGCGCAGGTTCAGGATTTAGCTTCAGTGTTAATGAGGTTGCGGTCTGATCAGCAAGGTTTTCGAAATCGCTTAGAGTTGCTAAATCAAACTCTTGATGGGCAAGTAGTTGAGATTGAGAGGTTTAACGAGGCGGTCTTAAATATTGATTTCGAGCCTGGCGATGAAGATTTGATTGAGGGTTTAGAGTCCCGCTTGCAGGATGAATTAGTCGCTCATGAGCGTGATCAGAAGCGGCTTGGGCAGGTGCGAACAGAGCACGAGGCGTTCCAAGGTCAATTGCGTGATTTGGAACAGGCAAGGGAGCGCTCTGAGACAGACTTGCTGCATGTTCGAGAAAAGCTAGAGCGGGTGCGTTTGAGGATTCAAGCATTTGCTTTAGAGCAAGATCAATGTTTCCAAAATGTGCTGGAGCAGGGTTTTGTGTTTGAAGAGCTTGTTTCAGCGCTAGCTGATGAGGATGTTCAGCAAGATGCGTTAGTGAAAGATTTGGAGTCAATTGGACAAAAGATCGCTCGTTTGGGAGCGATTAACTTGGCTGCTGTCGAGGAGTATGAGACGCAGCTAGAGCGAAAGACGTATCTTGATGAGCAGAATGATGAGTTAATTGATGCCTTAGATGTGTTGACGCAAGCTATTCGAAAAATCGATAAAGAAACAAGGCATAGGTTTAAGGAAACTTATGATCGCGTCAATGCAGGTTTGCAGAATTTGTTTCCAAAGATATTTGGGGGTGGCAGCGCCAAACTTGAGCTGACCGATTCGGATTTGCTTGAGACAGGGGTGAGTATTATTGCTAGGCCTCCAGGAAAAAATAATTCAACGATACATCTCCTTTCTGGCGGTGAGAAAGCTTTGACAGCCCTTGCATTGATTTTTTCTATTTTCAAACTTAATCCGGCGCCATTCTGTATGTTGGATGAAGTAGATGCGCCTTTAGATGATGCGAATGTTGGGCGTTTTGCTCGACTTGTCAAAGAAATGTCCGATACCGTTCAGTTCATATATATATCGCATAATAAGGTTTCTATGGAGATGGCTGACCAGCTTATGGGGGTTACTATGCACGAGCCTGGAGTCTCTCGATTGGTGTCCGTGGATATTGATGCGGCTGCTCAGTTAGTCGACGCTTAAAAGGCTATCCAACAGTTAATTTAGGTTTAATCTGGAGCGTTGGTCTCCTTGTTGTTTTCTAGCTACTATATGCCTTGATAAAAAGGCTATCCTAGCCTTTATGTTCTCAGATTATCTATACGTGGAATGAGTTCTTAATGAGCCTTAGAGAGTGGTTAATTGTAGTTGGTGTCGTCATTATCTTGGGGATTTTGATCGATGGTCTTCGTAGAATGCGTCTCGCAAAACAAGACTCTCTTAAAATGTCCCGAGATTTAGGTGGGCAAATAGATTCTTCCCCCCTTGATGATGATTTTAATCCTGAGCTTCCTGGAGGCGGTGTTCGAGTTGTATCTGCAGGAGCGGATTCTGTTGATAGTGAACTTGATGAACAAAATTTACTGTCTATTTCGGCGCAAGACGATTCAGATTTATTTGAGCCTAAAGTTTCAATTGAATCGGATGAGTCTGAGATTGAGAAACCTTCTTCTAGCACGCCTAAGCAAGCGAAAGCTAAGATTGATGCAACAACAAAGCCCAAAGAGGAAACTGTAGAATCAGATTCAGCAATCGATCATGAAGTCATCGTGATTAATGTTGATGCGCAACCAGGTCAAAATTTTGCGGGCGCAGAT
>NZ_LWGF01000614.1:0-18382 GCF_001635355.1 Oleiphilus sp. HI0125 | reverse complement strand
TTTTAAGAAGTGCCGCTAAGTACCTATTATTTAAGTACTTTTTTATTTTGAAAACAATTGCAAAAGTGTTACCAAAATACTCGAGTGTTCCGTTACGTAACACTAGTTTGCTTTCCGCTCTAGTCTATTTATAACAACTAATATGAGCAAAATTGAGCCTACTCCAACAACAAACCAAATCGCTGCCAACCCTATTTGAGGATCGCCGACTAATTGAGCATAGTCTGCTGGCCATAATACGCCTTCTAGATGAGCAACATTCTCGCCCTTACTATTTAATCGGTAGCTTAGTACTTCTCTCCAAGGCCAGATCTTCTGAATTGACCCCAACATTAGTCCAGTCAAAAAACTGAGGCATATTGTTCTGTATAGATGTAACAGATGAGCAATAATTCTTGCCCCCAGAATTAAACCCAACAAACACCCCAAGACAAAACAAGCGAGAACACTTAGTTCAAAACTTTTCACTGAGCCAAGGATGAAAGTGTAAGTACCTAGAAGTAATAACAAAAAGCTCCCCGACACCCCTGGCAACAACATTGCAAATATCGCAATGAAACCAGAGATAAACGCACCCAAAAGATTGAATTCAAGCGAAAAAAATCGACCGCTCGCAATAAACATCGCCAACCCAACCCCTAATACCAGCGCAATGCATTCACTGCCTCTCCAGCGATCCATACTGCTTCCCATGATCCACACTGAAGCCGCAATAAGACCACAGAAAAAAGACCATAAAGGAATAGGGTGACTAACAATAACTTCAGAAATAAAGGAAGCGAGCAAAAAGATACTACTGAGAATACCCGAGAGCAAAATCAACAAGAACAATGCGTCGATCTCTTGAAAAAACTGCTGAATAGACCTGTGTTGTAGAAGCTTTCGCAGGGCAGGAAGTACAGAGTTAATACTTGATAGCAGTCGCTCGTATATCCCAGTTATAAATGCAATTGTTCCACCGGAGACGCCGGGTACTATATCCGCTGCGCCCATCATAATGCCACGCAAAAATATTAGCACCCAATGCATAGATTCTCCTTTAGCTTAGCGAACAACACCCGGCAAAAATGGTACAAACATTACCGGCTCAATGACGTCTTTCAAGAATTGCTCACCTCTACGCGTCACAATAGTCAAATTTTGCTGCACATCGCCTAAAGGCACGATCATCTTGCCACCATCTTTCAACTGACGAAGTAACTCAAGGGGAATCTCTTTCGGTGCGGCAGTCACCATAATTGCATCAAACGGCGCTTGCTCGGGCCAACCAATGCCGCCATCAGCATGACGGCTGTATATATTGCGATAACCTATTCGTTCAAAACGCTGACGCGCTTTATTCAATAATGGAGAGATGCGTTCGACCGTATAAAGCTCATCAACGACTTGAGACAAAATAGCGGCTTGATATCCAGACCCTGTTCCCAACTCCAGCACTCTACGAGGCTGATGCTGAACGAGTAACTCCGTCATTCTTGCGACAATATATGGCTGCGAGATGGTTTGATTATGTCCGATAGGTAAAGCAGTGTCTTCGTATGCTCGATGCGACAGCGCTTCATCTAAGAAAATATGTCGAGGTGTATCAGCGATTGCCTCCAGAACACGCTCATCAGCAATACCCTTATCGCGCAAACGCTGAACCAACCTCAGACGCGTTCGGCGAGAGGTCATTCCGATGCCTTCAATACTCTGCTCTGGCATTAAGACTTCTCTTTCACGGCTTGTTGCAAGGTCGCAAGCGCTGTATGCGAAGTCATATCGGCATGAATAGGTGATACGGAAACGTAACCATTAGATACAGCATGAAAATCAGTACCTTCCCCCGCATCATCACCCTCACCAGCAGTAGAAATCCAGAGACGCTCTTTGCCTCGTGGATCTGAAAACTGCTCAGGCGGCTTCCCTTTTGCTCGGTGACCAAGACGCGTGATCTTTAAGCCATTTAGCTGTTCATAAGGCACATCAGGAACGTTAACGTTGAGAATAGTTCGTGGAGGTAAAGTCGAGAAGATGTCGTTTTCCAATATATCGCGAACCACTTTTGCGACAGTCTCGTAATGCCAGTTTCCGCGATTTACGAGTGATGCGGCTATGGCAGGTTTTTCTAAAAAACGCCCCTCTAAAGCAGCCGCAACAGTCCCTGAATAAAGTACATCATCACCTAAGTTCTCATGGGTATTGATACCGGAAACAACTCGCTCAACATCTCCATTAGTCAAAGCAGTCAAACCAACGTGAACGCTATCAGTTGGCGTACCATCAACACATTGAAAACCATTTCGAAGAGTCGTGACTTTTAAAGGTCTTGATAAAGTGAGAGATCCACTGGCTCCACTATGATCACGATCAGGAGCAACAACAGTAATTTCGGCTATTTTGCTAAGCTCGTCAGCCAAACAGTGCAAACCTTCTGCATTCACACCGTCATCATTAGATAGTAACAATTTCATTTTAATTCTCTATCACTGCTCTGCCATCTGACGTGTTGAGGCATCTTCTAAATCAAATAGCTCGCTCAACAAACTCGTAGCAAAAGCGCCTGGCATTAAATTGAAATGAAGCGTCAACGCATCATCATCAAAACTCCAGGAAAAATTCTCAGCTGGCATTCTATATGGCCGCCTAGCTAAGGTCATTCTATTCTTATGCAATCCTCGCACTAGTTCAGGATATTGTGCAAAAAACGCATTTTCTTCGTCCGTTTTAGGCGCGAGCCCTGGCGCATCATCTCCGTACAAAGGACCATCCGAGGCGACAAGCCAGGTCCCGTCTTGTACTTTATCCGCCAACATAATATTAAACAGATAGGAACGCACAGCCGATAGGTAAAACGATCTTTGCGAACGAGAGACTTTTATTTCGCCGGCAAACCAACGCTTAGCACGCTCTAAATTTTGATTATCACGCCCGAAGCGCTGAACACCAAAGTAATTAGGAAATCCATGCTCACGTATATATTCAAGACCAGACAATAAATCAGCAGTTTGCGAAACTCCGCGAACGACTAATCGAAAATAATTGCCGACATGTTCACCACGACGAAGTTTTTTATTATGCCTAGCAAGCTCAACTAACCGAACACCCTCAATTCCGCTAAGATCTATCGAATCAAACTGGCGATTACGCACATACACACTAAACCACTGACGAGTGACCGCCCAACGATCTTTCATGCCCGAATAACTGACATCCATTGGTTTAACGCCAAAATAATGCGCTAACTGCTTCGCGATGAACTCGGTATTCTGGCCAGTCTTTTCGATAAATAAATATAAATGCTCACCCTCACCAGAAAATTCCATCGTCATTTGCTCTTCCACATAAAAATCTTGTGGCGTCGCCTTATATGTAGCTTTTAACCAAACGCTACTGCTTGCTCTTGGGAGAGAATTCACACGCTTACCTGCCTCATAAGCATGACGCTCGCATCACAGGCAATACCCTCTTTTCTGCCTGTAAATCCGAGCTTTTCAGTCGTCGTCGCTTTAACACTCACACGATCCACATCTATCCCTAGATCTTCAGCGATACATTGACGCATATTATCAATATGGGGCAACATCTTCGGCGCTTGGGCGATAATCGTGCTGTCCAAGTTATTCACCGAAAAGCCTTTTGATTGAATCAAATCATTTACCGCTCTGAGTAAAAAACGGCTATCTGCTCCCGACCATTCGTCATCAGTATCTGGAAAATGCTTACCTATATCTCCTAAGGCTAAAGCACCTAGCATTGCATCACAGATCGCATGCAACAACACATCACCATCTGAATG
This sequence comes from Oleiphilus sp. HI0125, assembly GCF_001635355.1. Taxonomy (NCBI): domain Bacteria; kingdom Pseudomonadati; phylum Pseudomonadota; class Gammaproteobacteria; order Oceanospirillales; family Oleiphilaceae; genus Oleiphilus; species Oleiphilus sp. HI0125. Next base: position 14,604 of record NZ_LWGF01000614.1, on the reverse strand, counting down.
CGCCTTTAAACCAAAGCTATGAGGAATTCTCACGCCGCCAAGAGTAACGAACTCTCCATTCTCCAACGCATGTACGTCATAGCCCGTACCCACTCTAAGATCAGGCGTCATATTTGTTTTCTCATTTACGGTATTTGTACTTTCTAGTGCAGCCAAATCTTCAGGCTTTGTGACCTTAATATTGCTCGACCGTCCTTCTACAAGTAGCGGAGAGTGCCCTGCAAACTCCATCGCTGAAGACTCATCAGTAATTTGTACTTCTTTCTTTAAAGCAGAGCGTAAAGCATCACGTAAAAGCGCATAAGGGAATGCTTGGGGAGTCTGTGCGCGCCAAATTATGTTGCGATCGAGCGTTGAATCCACCCGACCATTCTTGGAACATTTAATTGTATCAACCGAGGGAAGCGCTAATAACGCACCATCTGGTGCATCCAATAATGACTTTTCTAGTAACTCTAACTCATGTTCAGTAATCAAAGGACGAGCGGCATCGTGAACCCAAACCCAATCATGATCCGCAGCCTTATCAGATAAAGCCATTAACCCTGCTAGAACGGTATCTGCTCTTTCATCACCGCCAACAAACCTTATGCACTTGTTGGTAACATCAACAGGTAGAGAATTAAAATAGGAGTCGTCAGACCTTAAACCTACCAACACGGTTTCAAAGCGAGGTTTTGCAGTCATTGCTTCTATTGTTCGAGCAATGATCGTTTGTCCATCAATGTTAAGATATTGCTTTGGAATGGTGGACCCCATTCGAGATCCGATACCAGCGGCGGGTAGAATGAGCCAGTGCTTCGGCTCAGAATTGCGTTTTACCATGCAGAATGTTCATCAATGATCGCTTGAATTGACCACCATAAAGAAGGTCTCGTTTCGACCAATCATACCAAGGTCTACGCGTGCGCGCTCCTCTATTACTTCATAACCTTTCTTAAGATTTGTTACTTTCGCGTCTAAGCGCCCATTTCGCTCTTCCAGCTCAAGATTCGCAACACGCAATACATCTACTTTTTCTTGCAATTGCCACACCTCAAATATGCCGCCTTCGCCAGCCCACAGCCTGAACTGAAGCACGACCGTTGCCAACAACAAGAAACCCCACAACAACTTCATTTACAATCCGATAAAAACTAAAAATATGGTGAACAAAAATAACAAACCTATGAGTTCACTCTAGCCTAGAATCGGCATCACGCTAGCCTAAAATTCATGTCCAAATTGAAATAATTCTCTACTAGCGAGAGCTAAAAAAAGGGCTAAACTGCCCTTCTTTTTTGCTTAAAACTAAGCTCACTTAAAGCGCTAAGCAAGCTCAGTTTGAACAGGCCAATTATTGGCCTTTGATTTCCGAACGACCTTTATAAGGTGCTGCTGAGCCAAGTTTTTCCTCAATACGCAGCAAGCGATTGTACTTAGCAACACGGTCAGAGCGACATAGCGAGCCTGTCTTGATCTGACCGGCACATGTACCTACTGCCAAATCAGCAATAGTCGTATCTTCGGTTTCACCTGAACGGTGAGAGATCACTGCGGTGTAGCCTGCATCTTTCGCCATTTGAATTGCATCAAGCGTCTCACTCAAGCTACCAATTTGGTTGAACTTGATAAGAATTGAGTTACCGATGCGCTCATCGATACCACGCTTAAGAATCTTAGTGTTAGTCACGAACAAGTCATCACCAACTAGCTGTACTTTGTCACCAAGTACTTTTGTTTGATAAGCCCAACCAGCCCAATCAGATTCATCTTGACCATCTTCAATAGAAACAATTGGGTAAGCATCACAAAGCTCTGCTAAGTAATCAGAGAAGCCTTCAGCAGAGAAGACTTTACCTTCACCGCTTAGATCGTACTTTCCGTCTTTGTAGAATTCAGAAGATGCACAATCTAGCGCGAGTGTAATGTCATCACCTAGAGCGTAGCCGGCATCGGCAACAGCCGTTTTAATGACTGCCAATGCATCAGCATTAGACGCTAAGTTAGGCGCAAAACCACCTTCATCACCAACAGCTGTGTTCAAGCCTTGAGATTGCAACACTTTCTTCAATGCGTGGAAAATTTCAGCACCCGCACGAAGCGCTTCAGCGAACGTAGGCGCAGATACTGGTTGCACCATAAATTCTTGGATATCAACATTGTTATCTGCGTGCTCACCACCGTTCAGGATATTCATCATTGGAACAGGCATCGAGTATTGACCAGACGTACCGTTCACATCAGCGATGTGTTCATACAATTCAACACCCTTCGCTTGCGCTGCTGCTTTTGCAGCCGCAAGAGAGACTGCCAAAATCGCATTTGCGCCAAGCTTTGCTTTGTTCTCTGTACCATCAAGATCAATCATGATCTGATCAAGTTCACGCTGAGCCGTCACATCTTTACCGACTAACGCGGCACGAATGTCTTCGTTAATACCAGCAACCGCTTTCAATACACCTTTACCAAGGTAACGCGACTTATCACCATCACGAAGCTCTAAAGCTTCACGTGATCCAGTCGAGGCACCAGAAGGCGCACAAGCCGTACCAACAACACCAGACTCAAGAATAACGTCGGCTTCCACTGTTGGGTTGCCGCGTGAGTCCATAACCTCACGGCCTTTAATATCAGCGATCTGAAACATTTGTACTTATCTCCAAGTATTACTTTTATGGACTGTTAAACAGTATCCAAAGGTTCAAAATTCTTCACGAGTTCGTCAATAGCTTTGACGCGCTCTAAAAATGGTTCTAATTGCTCAAGTCGCAATGCACAAGGGCCATCACACTTAGCTTGGTTAGGGTCGGGATGCGCCTCTAAAAATAATCCGGCCAACCCTTGCGACATACCTGCGAGCGCTAAATCGGTCACTTGCTCGCGACGACCACCTGCAGAATCAGCACGTCCGCCCGGTTGTTGAAGTGAATGCGTCACGTCAAAGAAAACTGGATATTCGAAGCCCTTCATCACGCCAAAACCCAACATGTCCACAACAAGATTGTTGTAGCCAAAGCTCGATCCGCGTTCACATAAAATCAGCTGGTCATTTCCCGCTTCAACACATTTATTCAATATGTGCTTCATCTCTTGAGACGCGAGAAATTGTGCTTTCTTAATATTAATAACTGCATTAGTCTGAGCCATCGCGGTCACAAGGTCTGTTTGGCGCGACAGGAATGCAGGCAATTGAATAATGTCACAAACCTCAGCAACCGGTGCTGCTTGATAGGGCTCATGCACATCTGTAATCACAGCAACGTTAAACGTGTTTTTTACTTCTTCAAAAATACGGAGCCCTTCTTCCATACCTGGACCACGGAACGAAGTAATCGAAGAACGATTTGCTTTATCAAACGACGCTTTAAAAACGTAAGGAATATTTAGTTTTTGGGTGACTTCTACGTACTTCTCAGCAATTTGAAGTGCCAGATCTCTTGATTCCAGCACATTCATCCCACCAAATAACACGAAAGGTTTGTCGTTCGCGATTTCGATATCGCCAACCTTCACTACTTTTTGGCTCATACCGCCTACCTTATCTCTCTCGCCAAAGCCTCTAAGCTTTTTTGTTCTGAATCGCCGCTTTTACGAAACCTTCAAACAAACCGTGGCCATCACGCGGAGTAGACGTGAACTCTGGGTGGAATTGGCACGCAACGAACCAAGGATGTTCTGGTGCTTCCACAACTTCAACCAACGCACCATCCATCGAACGACCAGAGACAATAAGTCCGGCCTCTTTTAGCTTTGGAAGTAAGTTATTGTTTACTTCATAACGATGACGATGACGCTCATTGACAACTTCTTTGCCATAAGCGGTTGCAACGGTAGAACCAGGCTCCAAGCGACAGTCCTGCGCACCTAAGCGCATGGTACCACCAAGATCAGAACTATCAGTACGTTGTTCGACACTTCCGCTCTGGTCTTGCCATTCAGTGATCAAACCAACCACTGGATTAGCACTTTCTGAATCAAACTCCGTACTGTTTGCGCCTTCTAAACCTGCAACATGGCGCGCATATTCAATAACTGCCACTTGCATACCCAAGCAGATACCTAAATAAGGCACCTTATTTTCACGCGCATATTTAACCGTTTGGATCTTTCCTTCTACACCACGATTTCCGAAACCACCCGGCACCAGAATCGCATCGACATCTTCGATCTGCCCAGTTCCGTTATCGATAATAGTTTCAGAGTCTACGTAGCGAATATTAACCTTCGTGCGATTACGTAAGCCTGCATGCTTGAGCGCCTCAATCAAAGACTTATAAGCATCCAAAAGCTCCATGTACTTACCGACCATCGCAATCGTAACTTCTTGCTCTGGGTTCGCTTCTGCTTCAACAACACCATCCCACTCACTTAAATCAGCAGGAGCAGCATCAATATTAAAGCGCTCGCAAATAATGTTATCTAAACCTTGTTCGTGCAGCATTTTCGGAATGAGATAGATGCTGCTTGCGTCTCGCAAAGGAATAACCGCGCGCTCTTCAACATTCGTGAACAAAGCAATTTTGCGGCGAGATGATGCATCAATTTCATGATCAGAACGACATACCAGAATATCGGGTTGAATACCGATAGAACGCATTTCTTTTACAGAGTGCTGCGTCGGTTTTGTCTTAGTTTCTCCCGCAGTCGCGATATAAGGCACTAAGGTCAAATGCATAAACATCGCGCGATTAGAACCAACTTCAATCTTTAACTGACGCACAGCTTCAAGGAAAGGCTGGGATTCTATATCACCTACGGTTCCGCCAATTTCGACAAGCGCAACATCGTAACCGCTTGCACCTTCAACAACACGACGTTTAATTTCATCCGTAATGTGCGGAATTACCTGAACAGTTCCGCCCAAGTAATCACCACGACGCTCTTTACGAATGACATCTTCATAGACACGTCCACTCGTAAAGTTGTTGCGCTTAGTCATTTTAGTGCGGATGTAACGCTCATAATGACCAAGATCTAAGTCAGTCTCTGCTCCGTCTTCAGTAACGAATACTTCGCCATGCTGAAAGGGACTCATTGTCCCTGGGTCAACGTTAATATATGGATCCAGCTTCAGCATTGTGACTTTTAGTCCACGAGCTTCTAAAATTGCTGCTAGGGAAGCAGAAGCAATACCTTTACCTAACGAAGAAACAACGCCGCCGGTGACGAATATAAAACGAGTCATGTAAACCCTGTCGATTCAAAAACAAAACCAATCACGCGCCTAATGAATTTCATTAGCACAACAACGTGACTACCAATATCAGTAAACTACTAGCAAATCGCTAAAAATTTGCGAAGAAAGGGAGGCGAATTAGCACCTCAAGATGGGGCGCCAGAATACCAGAACATCTACTCCGTCACAAACTAAATTGTCCGTTTCACGCTAGTTTACGTATAACTAAATATGCCCGCGAAGTTTAGTAGAGCAGCTTGCATCATGCCATTTATTTGGGGACTTAAAAGTCTGCTCAATTGTTGAATGATGCTAGACTGTTTCAATACATTGATTTTTCAAGAATTGTTCAAACTTTAACCATGCTCTTTTTATTGAATCACAGACTCATTACGGCTGCTTTTATTCTATATAGCATGGCATTTTCATCCGTAGCCTCTGCGCAAGTGCTCATTTTTGGCATCACACCTCAAACACCTTCACCGCAACCTATTTATGATCAACGTTTTGAAAATGCGGACAGCAAGGTATTGAAGACTCGCGTTATCTACGAGCGACGCACGGATACACCAACAAAGTCTCAAGTCTGGCAACAACTGCTCACGCAACTTGAAGATAAAACAGGCTTAAGCTTTACCTTAGTCATTGCAGACAGCCAATTAGCATTTGAGCGCGCTCTTGCTCAAGGAAAGTTTGATCTTGCTTATCTGACACCGTTGCAATTTTTATCGGCGATTGAGTCTCAAGGTTACAAAGCCCTCGCAAAAAGAAAAGCTCAACTACTGAGATCACTGATCGTCGTTAAACGCCTAGACAAAGCAAAAACACTCCGCGACATTGAAACGTCTGTCACCGGCTTTGACTCCTTACTCAGCTACACCTCAAGCGTTATACCGCGATACAGCTTAAAGCGTTTAGGCTTTGCGTTGCCCATGCGACTCTATCCCGACACAAAACAGTTAGAGATGGCTCTGACCGAAGGAAAAGTACGCGCCATTAGCCTAGCTGAATCAGACTTTTATGCTTTGTCTCCAGATCGACAGGAACAATTAAAAATTCTCTGGGAAACTCCGGGGTTTAGTCCATTTGCCTTTGCAACCCATCCTCGCGTACCGTTTTATTCCATTAATAAGCTTCAGCGAGCCATGGTGAACTTGAATCGTCGAGGCAACAACGCCGAACTCCTACAAGCGCTAGAAGCACGTAATGGCTTTGAGGTAGCAAGAAACAGTGACTGGATCGATGCACAAGATATCAATGTACAAGAATTAAACATGCATCTTCCACTTGCAGAGCCCGCCCAAGAGTAAATGAGGTATGACACAACAAGTCGTCTTTTTTTCTAGCTGCCTTGTTGAGCATATCTATCCACAAGTTGGCTTAGACAGCGTCGCATTATTAGAGCATTGCGGCTTCGAAGTGCTGTTTCCCAAATTTCAAAGCTGTTGCGCCCAACCGGCATATTAACTCTGGCGCCAAGGATCAAGCGCAAGAAGTCGCAAAACAAACCATTGATTTACTGAGCAAATACGATCTCCCCGTAGTAGTACCTTCCGCTTCATGCGCAGACATGATTAAAAAACACTTCCCTCTATTGATGAATAGAAGACTCTCACTACTCAATGCTTGCAAAAAATCTGTCTGAGAGGTGCTTTGAACTGATTCAATTCATTTCACCATTCCTACCATCCATGAGCGATGAAAAAGAATCTATTGCTCTTCACGTGTCATGCTCTGCAAGACGTGGAATCAAGAGCGAAGAGTCTTGGGTAACATCACTTCAAAATTCAGGACATGTAGTCGAGCAACCAAATTATCAAAATGAGTGTTGCGGCTTTGGTGGCACCTTTTCGGTGAAAGCACCCGAAATATCGTCTGTAATGGCTGAAGATAAATGCAAATCTTTAATGGCATTATCCCCGACATTTACATCTGGAGATTGCGGCTGCCTGATGCATTTAAACGGATATGCCGACAAAAACAAACTAGTCCTAAAAGGGAAGCACATTGTAAGCATACTTACAGAACGTTATGGAGTTTCCGATGTCAGATAACTTCAGAATTCGGACTGTTGATGCGCTATCCGACGATTCGTTGCAGAACAATTTTCGTGGAGCGATGGATTTTCTCCAAGACAAAAGACACCAAGCATTTCAAGACTTAGAGTTCGAAAAGTTACGAAGTGAAGGCGCAGATATTCGAAAAAATGTAATTGCTCACTTACCCGATCTTCTTGAGAAACTGGAAAGGAAGTGCATCGACAATGGTATTCATGTGCACTGGGCTGAAGACGCCCAACAAGCTTGTCGAATCGTCGAAAGAATTGCCCAAGACAACGAAGTTAAACAAGTCGTTAAAGGCAAATCAATGGTTAGCGAAGAAATCGAATTGAACCAACACCTTGAGGCACAAGGAATCAAGTGCATTGAAACCGATATGGGCGAATACATTGTTCAACTTGATCATGAAAAGTCATCTCATATCATCATGCCCGCCATCCATAAGACAAAAGAGCAAATAGCCCAACTCTTCGCAGATAAGCTTAATGAGGATTTTGGTAAACCTCCAAAAGACGCCACTGTAGATGAACTTATTGGCGTTGGGAGAAAAGTACTCCGACAAAAATTCATGCAGGCCGACATGGGTATTAGCGGGGTTAATTTTGCGATAGCAGAGACCGGAACACTTTGCTTGGTAGCAAATGAAGGAAATGGTCGCATATCGACCGGCGCACCAGATATTCACGTTGCGTTAATGGGACTTGAAAAAGTTATTCCTTCATTCGCAGAACTGCCAACCTTGCTCAAATTACTGACTCGTTCAGCAACGGGTCAGATTATGACAACCTACCTCAACATGATCAGTTCACCACGCAAAGATCAAGAGCTAGACGGTCCGTCACAATTTCATCTCGTAATTATTGATAACAAGCGCAGCGCTATGTACCAAGATGATGTACTTCAGGAAACGCTCACCTGTATACGATGTGGCGCATGCATGAATCATTGTCCCGTATACACAAGAATCGGTGGCCACGCATATGGAAGCACTTATCCAGGTCCAATCGGACAAATCGTCACTCCACAAATAGAAGGAATAGAACACGCGGGAGATCTTCTTGATGCATGTTCTTTAAACGGAGCTTGCGGTGAAGCTTGCCCTGTTAGCATAGACTTACCTGTACTCATCAGAGAGCTCAGGAACAAGCAGACTTCTCTCAAACCTCCACATCGAGTGATATGGAATATATGGCGCCAATTTTATCGTTCGACGAAACGACACGCGCTACTCTCTAAATTCGTTAGTTTGTGTTCACGCTTACCAATGCCAACACCGAAAGCTTGGAGCAACACGCGCACCTTTCCCAAACCCGCCCCCGAGAGCTTCTCGACACTTATAAAAAAACAAAAAGAGAATGAGCGTGAATCAGAGTAAAGCAAATTTCTTAAATCGCTTACGCGTATCGCAACAAATGATCGAAAGTACTGAAAGCGAAACTGAAAAGAAATCAGCCATAAATAACGCTTCCGGTAAGGAAGTACTCACAAGATTGTTAGAAAATAACCGTGCTATTCTCATAGAGACTGATTACAAAGAGCTTGCTCAAAACATCAACACGCAGATAAAACAGTTACAGCCTGTCCAATACATTGTGAGCGAACATCCACGACTAAAAGAATTGCTTGGAAATGAGCTTACGGAATCAAATCAATGTAAATTGGCGGACACCTGGAGCGAAGCGAAACAGCAATTATTTGAAGACATTGAGCTCAGCATTTGTTTTGCAGACTCGGCGTTATGCGAACAAGGAGCTCTGCTACTTAAAGCGGATAAAAATCAGCCACGAAATCTGAGCTTAATTCCTGAAACGAGTTTTATCGTAGTGGAAGCTTCGAATATCTTTCCTGACCTGCAGCAATGCGTTCAAAGCGCGCATTTTGATACCCGAAAGCTACCAAGTAATATGGTGCTGATCTCAGGCCCATCAAAAACCGCAGACATTCAATAAACTCTGGGCTACGGTACGCATGGTCCAAAACGACTGTTTGTTTTTTTAGTAAGTTAAGCGCATTATTTATTGGTTAATCGCACGAGTTCCAAATAATAACTCCCCCTTAAATAAAACCTCGAGTAAGAAGGATTACGTATGGGTATTTACAACAAATTTGCTTTTGGCGCTGCACTTGTTGCGGCATCGTTTTCAAGCTCTCTTATTGCTGCAGACAATAAGCACGTCGCGATCACGCAGATCGTTGAGCATCCCGCTCTCGATTCAGTCCGACAAGGTGTACAAGATGTGCTCGCAGAATCGGGATTCAAAGCAGGAGAGAATTTAGAGTGGGAATATCAGAGCGCACAAGGAAACCCAACCACTGCCGCGCAAATTGCCAAAAAATTTGCGGGCAATAATCCAGATGTCATCGTGGCAATAGCAACACCGTCTGCGCAAGCGATGGTCGCCTCTGCCCGCAATAGCAACATCATTTTTTCAGCGGTAACAGATCCTGTCGGCGCAAAGCTCGTAGCGGCATGGGATAAACCAAGTCCGAAAGTAACTGGGGTATCAGACCTAACACCTGTCGATAAACACATGGAGCTGACTAAGCAAATCGTTCCAGATGCCGCGAAGGTTGGTGTGATCTATAACCCTGGCGAAGCGAACTCAGTCTCTTTGGTTGAGCTAGTGAAAAAACATGCACCATCACAAGGTATGGAAGTTGTTGAAGCTGCTTCACCTAAATCAGCAGATGTGCAAACTGCTATGCGCTCACTTGTTGGAAAAGTAGATGTCGTTTACTTACCTACCGACAACACCGTGATATCTGCGCTAGAAGGCGTTATCAAGATTGCGGAACAAACTGACATTCCCGTTATCGCAGCAGATACAGATAGTGTTAAACGTGGCGCGATCGCCGCTCTAGGCTTTAACTATTATGACGTTGGACGTCAAACTGGCGCAATGGTTGTCGAAGTGTTAAACGGCAAAGCGCCAGGTGAACTTCCAGTGCAAGGAGTCGAGAAAACAGAGCTTTATCTAAACCTACCAGCAGCAGAGGCCATGGGCACAACCATTCCTGAAGCGCTATTAGGACAGGCGAAAGAAATCATTGAATAGGTTGCCAAATAAACCTATTTGAGAAGTAGGAAAGTCAATGATTAGTAGTTTTGCGTTTTTCGGTGCATTAGAGACCGGTTTTATATTTGCGCTCGTCGCTCTTGGGATATTTATATCGTTTCGTATATTAGATTTCCCAGACCTGACAGTCGATGGATCGTTCCCCTTAGGTGCGGCTGTTGCAGCAAGTACGATTGTGGCTGGCTTGCACCCTTTACTCGCAACATTGCTAGCATGTATCGCCGGCTCAATAGCCGGCGTTATTACGGCGCTGCTAAACGTAAAACTTAAAATACTTCACTTACTTGCTTCGATCTTAACCATGATCGCTCTTTACTCGATCAACCTGCGTATCATGAGTGGACCCAATCAAGCCTTGCTTGGCGTCGAGACCTTGCTCACGCCTCTGGACAACCTCGTCATCGCAGGCACGGAAATCCCGTATTATATTGCTTACCCCATCGCCTTTGGGGTTTTAGCGCTCGTTGTATTGGGACTACTCGTCGCATTTCTAAAAACCGAGCTGGGTTTAGCCATGCGTGCGACCGGTTCAAACTCAAGAATGGCAAAAGCGAATGGCGTTAACACAAGCGCGATGATCATTCTAGGGATGGCTATTTCAAATGCCTTAGTTGCGCTAGCGGGCGCTTTATTTGCTCAAAGCCAAGGCAGTGCTGACGTCACAATGGGCGTCGGGGTTATCGTTATTGGACTAGCTTCTGTTATTGGCGGCGAAGCGCTTCTATCCACTCGCACAATTCTACTTTGGGCATTGGCCTGCGTGGTAGGTTCTATTCTGTATCGCATTGTGATTGCCTTTGCTTTGAATGGCGAAGTCCTCGGTCTACAAGCTCAAGACCTGAATCTAATTACAGCGGTACTAGTTACTCTCGCCATCGTTGCACCGACGCTAAAATCAAATATGAAATCTAAGCTCAATGGAGTGCGATGATGATTGAAGTGCAGGATTTACGCATTACCTTCAACGCTGGTACTCCACTTGAGAACCAAGCATTGAAGGGCATTGACCTTAGCATTCCAGAGGGTCAGTTCATTACGGTAATCGGCAGTAACGGCGCCGGAAAATCCACCTTACTCAATGCACTAGCGGGGGAATTTCTTAGCCCTAAAGGGTCGATTTCACTAGATGGAAAAGACATCAGTACTTGGTCAGTGGAAAAACGAGCGCCTCAAATTGCGCGCGTTTTCCAAGACCCTTTAATGGGAACCTGTGAAGACCTCACCATCGAAGAAAATCTCGCGCTTGCTCAAGCTCGCACCAAGACGCGCGGTCTAGGCATTGCTGCGAAACGGCAGTTTCGCCAACACTTCATGAACAAGCTCAAGCTACTGCAGCTTGGACTTGAAAACCGTTTAGAAGACAAAATCGGGTTATTGTCAGGCGGGCAAAGGCAAGCAGTCAGTTTATTAATGGCCTCGCTACAGCCAATGAAATTACTCTTGCTTGATGAGCATACCGCCGCGCTTGATCCCAAAACGGCGACATTTATTCTGGAGCTGACGAAGAATATTGTAGAGGAGTCGCAGCTTACCGCATTAATGGTGACCCATAGCATGTCGCAAGCCCTTTCGGTCGGCTCGCGCACGATCATGCTCCACCAAGGAAAGCTTGCTCTAGACGTTCATGGAGAATCACGAGAAGGCCTAAATACTCAAGACCTACTTGCTCAGTTCCATAAAAACTATGGCGAAGTCGACGACGACGCGCTGCTACTAAGCTAATTAGTGATAGCCGCGGTAATGCTCAATCACGCTTACCGCCTGCTCTAAAGTTAGACCATACTCGTGAATGAGGAATTCAGCCTCATGCTTTTCTGATTTAGATAAACTAATACTTTTCAGAGCGTCTACATCGAGCATATCCTCACCACGCCTTCGCGCCTCTAAGCGACGATCACGCTCTCTTTCTCGGATCAAACGAACAAACGAAGACGCAAAAATACCCGCTGGAATTGCAGCAATACCGACTCCTGCAATCATAATGATAGAGCCGAATAGCTTTCCTGCCAATGTGATCGGGACAATGTCACCATAACCCACGGTTGTGAGCGTTACTAGAGCCCACCACATTGAACTTGGAATACTCCCAAAGGCATCTGGTTGAACGTCTTTTTCAAAGATATAAACACCGGTAGCCGCCGTAAAGCTCAATAGAATCATGATAACGGTTGCCGCTAACAAGGTTGAAAAATTCTCTCTGTACACGGCTGCAAGTATGGTGAGAGAGCTAGAGTATCGGGTCAGTTTCAATATTCGAATAATTGCTAAAAGCTTCAAAAAACTCATATCTGACGAGTTGCTTTCGGGAAGTACCAGCAAAACCAGACCAGGCAAGAATGACATTAAATCGATAATGCCCATCGGCGAGCTCACATAACGCAATCGCCGTTTTAGCTCGGTCTCGCCATGCTCTTCCGGCGCATCTGCAGCAACCCAAACACGAACAAGGTAATCAATCAGGAACAACAGAGTGAATAAAACAGAAAGATATAGCGAATCCGCTTCGCGCGGCTCATCATCGACCGAAACAAGAAGCGCTTCAGTCATATTGAAAAAAATAGCAATGGCAATCGATAAGTAGATAAACCAGGCTACGACCGATTTATGAGATGGCTCATTTAAATAACCGTACCAACGTTGGCGATGTGACAAAACGTGCTTCCCTTACTAGAACCAGAACTGCGATGCAGCGATTTATGTTGATTTACAGCATTAGAATCAACTTTTTATTGGTCTTTCAAGTTTAAAAATAGCATTTCAACGACCATAATACGCGCGACGAATCACTATTGAGAGCCGATAGATGGGAAAACATATAACTCAAACATTAGTACCACTAAATATCAGCGTATTAACCGTATCCGATACACGTTCGTTTGATACAGACACGTCGGGGCAATATTTATGTGACAGCCTTGAGGAAGCGGGGCATACGCTCTGCAAACGCAGCATCGTAATAGACGACATTTACCAGATCCGAGCACAACTTTCAGCATGGATCGCAGATGATGAGTCTCAGGTTGTCCTAATCACAGGCGGCACGGGTTTTACGAGTCGAGACAGCACGCCTGAAGCTGTTAGCCCCCTGCTGGATAAGTTGGTTGATGGGTTTGGCGAAATGTTCCGACAGTTGTCTTTAGAGCAGGTCGGCACATCAACAATTCAATCCAGAGCGCTAGCGGGCATGGCAAACGAAACACTTATCTTTTGTCTGCCAGGCAGTAACAATGCGTGTAGGACCGCGTGGGAAAATATCATCGTCTCACAAATTGACAGTCGCCATAGCCCCTGTAATTTCGTACCTCAGCTTAAAAACATCGATATCGATGCATGCCTAAGTCGCGAGCAAGACGAAAACTAAGCATTGATCACTACTAATCAGCAATTTATAAAATAGAGACACCATGGACCAAATTACGATCACGACACCAGACGACTTACATTTGCATTTCCGAGACGGAGACATGCTTAACGAAACCGTTCCAGCAACAGCACGTTGTTTCGCTCGAGCAATCGTAATGCCGAATCTTGTACCACCGGTTACCAATGGAGTCGATGTTGCTGCGTACCGACAACGCATCGAAGCGGCGCGTCCCGAGGGAAGTAACTTCACACCATTGATGACGATTTATCTTACGGATAAAACTACACGTGAAGACATTATTTCTGCAAAACAAGCAGGAGCGGTCGCTGCGAAATTATATCCAGCAGGTGCAACAACTAACTCAGATGCTGCCGTATCAAGCTTAGAAAGTTTAGACCCTGTGTTTGAAGCCCTTGTCGAAGAAGGCATGCTTCTGTTAATTCACGGGGAAGTCACTAGTCACGATATCGATATCTTTGACAGAGAGAAGTTGTTCATTGAGCAGCATCTGCGCCGCATCCATGAGAGCTTCCCAAAACTTAAAATCGTTTTTGAGCACATTACGACAAAAGAAGCGGTTGAATTCGTTCAGTCGACCAATGAGCAAGTAGCAGCCACCATTACGCCACAACATCTTTTGTTGAACCGTAACGATTTACTCGTTGGAGGCATTCGACCTCATAACTTTTGCCTACCCGTTTTGAAACGCAACATTCATCAACAGGCTCTTAGGGCTGCGGTGAAATCTGGGTCACCTAAGTTTTTCTTGGGAACAGATTCGGCTCCGCATGAGAAACATCGCAAAGAAAGTGCATGCGGCTGCGCCGGCTGTTACAGCGCATGGAGTGCAATTGAACTGTACGCAAAGGTGTTTGAAGACCTAGATTGCCGGTAGAGCTTGTGACTTGTGCCGTGTAGTTGCCCTGATCAGTTTGTGTCGCGCTT
>NZ_LWGF01000613.1:0-865 GCF_001635355.1 Oleiphilus sp. HI0125 | reverse complement strand
GGCGGCTCTATTGCCTGGATAGATGAAGCGGGCATGCTACATGTTGGGCCTGAATCTGCAGGTTCTAATCCAGGGCCGGCCTGCTATGGCCAAGACGGAGATAGGGCAACCGTGACGGATGCTAACTTGATTCTTGGTCACATCCCTAGATCTGCCAAACTGGGTGGTTCATTAAGCTTAGACTTCGATAAAGCAATCCAAGCAATCGAAAAACTAGCGCAGCAACTATCTTTGAGCATTGAAGAAACGGCGCAAGGCATCGTTCAACTTGCAGAACAACAAATGTCAGCAGCGCTGCATAATATCTCAGTCAAACAAGGGCATTCGCCTAAAGACTTCAGTTTATGTTGCTTTGGTGGCGCAGGCGGGATGCATGTTTGCTCTCTTGCAGAAAAACTCAATATCAAACGCGCTATTATCCCACGCAATTCTGGCGTCTTGTCTGCGTTCGGCATGCTCACCGCAGCGCCTATGCGTAATGCAACACACTCCTACATTCACCCTTATCAAGACGTTAGCAAAGAAACACTTGCTGACTTATTTGACAAAATGAAAGCGGAGATAGCTGAAGACAGCCCAGAACTTGCGCAAACAGGGAAGATTAAACAACACCTAGATTTAAGATACTTGGGGCAAAGCTACACGATTGAGGTACCTTACTCTGAGCGCTCTGTCGAGGAGTTTGAAGCCGCACATGAACAACGCTTTGGTCATCGTTTAAATAAAAAAATCGAGCTCGTTAATCTGAAGTTGAGTATCGAAGGTGTTCCAGCAATTAATTCTTTATCGAAACCAATGCATACAAGTTCTTCTTCAACATCATTGCTAAACAATGAAATCGCAGTGATCGAACGAGATCATATTC
>NZ_LWGF01000612.1:0-1143 GCF_001635355.1 Oleiphilus sp. HI0125 | reverse complement strand
AGTCACAGATTTCAAATCGTTGTTTAACAACATCGATTCAACGAATGATAACAACTGCTCAACATGCAATTGAACGTCGTTTAAAAATAAGCTCGCCCATTTTTTGTTGCCCATGAGACTCGTCTTCTTAGTAAATGAAGACTCAAGCGCTGCAACCCGATGTTTCACTTTATCAACGAGAAATTTGAGCTGAATTCTCTCAATGACTGAGCTTTCGCCAGCACTTACAACGCCCATGCCAATGGCTCGCGTTTGGCCGATCGCTTCAATGGTCTCAAGCAGTTCCTTCCAGATCACATCAAGACCTGAATCTCGCCCTAACCGAAGCATAGGACCATAATTCTCTGCTTGGTTTTCAATCAGATAAAGTAGATTAGTAATCAGCCTACTATGTTGGTCGATATTATTTGCCACGGTTTGACGTTGCCAGCCTGTCGCTAAACGCTCCCAGTGCGATTTAATGCTCGTATATAGCATATCGCTCTCAAGCTCATTACTTGCAGCATCAAGCGCTTTCCATTTTTCATAAATACTCGCCCTTTTATTCCCAATGGACCGTTCTAACTGCGCATCACCATGCAAAAAGCCTGTGGTAAGACCCCGATGTTGTTGTATCAAAATAAGGAGTTCTTTAAGCGACTTAACAATTTCTAAGCTGTTCAGAATATTGCGTTGTTGTGACTGTCGACGCTTAGGCAGAAACACCAAGAAATACGCTAATGCAACAATGCCTGTAACACACATAAATAACAGAACTTCCATGTCTCATACCTCTGCTAATTGAGCTGAATGTCCACGAGAACGCTCTGCTTTTTCAGCGAGGTACTCGGCAATCTTTACCGTTTCACCTGCGATTAAGGTGTTGTTATTTGCGCGTTCTAACAAGGATTCCATGTTTTCGGAGATTTCAGAGGTCGCAACACTTTGCTGACCTGATGCTTGTGCGATCACCAGCATGTTATGTGCGATTTCATCCACCATTTTATCAATCAATACAAGCGAGCTTTCTAGCGAATCGATACTCTTCGCATTATCTTCTGCGGCATCAATTACTTTGCAAGACATTCGGGTAACATCGGCCATTCTTGTGTGCACATCATGAATACTTTGTGTGATTTGATTGGCAGATTCTCTTGATCGAAT
>NZ_LWGF01000611.1:0-6692 GCF_001635355.1 Oleiphilus sp. HI0125 | reverse complement strand
TATTACGGATGAATTTGCGGTTGAATTGCGTATTGAGCTCGAAAGACAGCGCGGCATTATTGCCGAGTTAGCATCTGCAATCACTCGCGCCGAGGCAAATATCGAACACATTGGTGTCAGCGAGCAGAACCCTCATATGAGCACGATAGAGGCCGTCATCTACATTCAAGGTCGACGCCATCTTGCTCGTGTGATTCGCCGACTACGTAACATTAAAGCAGTGATTCGCATTCAAAGAATTATCAATCACTAAAAGCGCTCATTTACATTTGGCGCAACAATAGGTAAGGTTTAGATATGAGCAACAAATCAATTATTCAGTCAGATGCTGCACCAGCAGCGATTGGTACCTACTCGCAAGCAGTGAAGGCAGGTAATACTTTGTACCTTTCAGGTCAAATTCCTCTTGATCCACAGAGCATGGAGCTTGTTGGTGGCGGCATCGAGAATCAAATTAAGCGCGTGTTCGAAAACCTAAAAGCAGTATGTGAAGCTTCTGGTGGTTCACTTCAAGATATCGTGAAGCTAAATATCTTCCTCACAGACTTAGGTAATTTTGCCGCGGTCAATGAAGTAATGGCTACCTACTTCCAAAAACCTTACCCAGCGCGCGCTGCGATCGGCGTGGCTGAATTGCCAAAAGGCGCAGAAGTAGAAATGGATGGAATCGTTACCCTTTCATAAAACATTAAGAGTGAGCGCGCCTCACAAAAGCGCGCTCATTGATCAATCACTTCCAACATATTTGCATACCCTTCCTTGAACGAAGAGAATTTAAGTTGATATCCAGTCTCCTGCATTCTCTTATTACTTAAACGCTTATTTCCCGCCCTGCGCCTCACTGCCTCAATGCGACTGTCGTTCAGATTAACATCGAGTTTGTCCGCGATAAACGCATACACCTCGTTCATATCGACAGGATTATCATCAGTACAAACATAGAGCTCATCCAGTGCCTGACCTTGCGCATGCGACTTCATCAAAAATGTTAGAAAACCCACTGCATCTTCTTCATGAATTCGGTTGCTGCGTCTAAGAGCGTCACTCAATACAGGCTCTTGAGACAAAACTTGATCAATAATGCGTCGACGCGAACCTCCATAAATTCCGCTAAAGCGGATAATAGTGCTCGGCAGGGAGCTATCCCTCAATAAATTTTCTGCCTGAACCAGCACTTTACTCGTCTCACTCATACCGTTGGCAGGACTCAACTCATCGACCACAGAGTCATCATCCTGAGCATAGACACTCGTACTTGAGACAAAAAAGAGGTGTGGCGGAGTCTTTAAACTTTTAAATTTCGTTATGCAGTGAGTAAGGGCATCGTAGAAAACGCGTCGGTACGCTTCCGCTCCCCGACCGCCGGGCGTGACACAAAACAAAATCGCATTATAGTTATCAGGTACATTCGTCCACGTACTTGCCTCACTAATATCTCCCAAAAACGTATGCTCTACACACGCAAATTGGTCTGGAGCATCAATAGACGAGCGCTTTAGTACATCGATACATCGCTCCGACTCAAACCCCAAAGCGACTTTACTAGCGATCTGTCCAAATCCAACAAATAAACTTTTGTGCTGCATACCCACCCTTTTATCTACTGCATTCCATATGAAAACCCTCTAACATTACTAGAAATGTGCGACCAACAATACTCATACGCTTCAAGCAAATAAATTCAATAATGGCTAGCCTCAACGAAGTTCCACTTACCCAACTCAAAGGTGTTGGAGAAAAATTCGCTCTAACGCTTAGTAAGCTTGATTTACATAGCGTGCAGGATCTTATATTCCACCTCCCTTTTCGTTACGAGGATAGAACGCGCATTGTACCTTTGTCACAAATACGTGTAGGCCAACATGTACTGTTTGAAGCAGAAGTAAAAGGCAGTCGCGTGGTTATCGGACGACGCAAAAGTTTGGAAGTACACGTCAGAGATAGTTCTGGGCAAGTTGCGCTGCGTTTCTACCACTTCAGTGCTGCTCAAGCGAAACAATTAAGCAATGGCTCACGAGTGCGTTGCTATGGCGAAGCTCGCTTAGGACAAACAGGCTTAGAGTTTTATCATCCGGAATATCAAGTTTTAAAACCTGGTGATAAACACTCTCCTCCAGAAAAGCTCACGCCTATCTATACGCTCACTGAAGGTGTGCAACAACCTCGTTTACGTAAGCTATGCGCTAGCGCTTTAGGCTATCTAGACAGACACCAAGTAACCGAACTTATTCCTGGCTCGATCTTAAAAGATCTGCAACTCCCAAGCCTTCAAGAAGCCGTTCGTTACCTTCATGCGCCACCAACGGATGCTGATCAACATGCCTTGCTAGAAGGCGAGCACCCATATCAACAACGACTTATTTTTGAGGAGCTATTGGCGCATCACCTCAGCCTTCTGCAACTTCGAAGTAGCATTCAAAGCAAAGCATCACCTGCATTCGTCGCTACAAGCGATAGTGAAGCTATAAAAAATGAATTCTTGAATTCATTACCTTTCTCGCTAACGGGAGCCCAACAACGTGTTAGCGATGAAATTGCTGGCGACTTATCTCATCCATTCCCAATGCTAAGGCTCGTCCAAGGGGATGTCGGTTCTGGAAAAACTGTTGTTGCAGCACTAGCCGCGTTGCGCGCAGTGTCCCACGGTCATCAAGTCGCGTTCATGGCGCCAACCGAAATTCTTGCTGAACAACACTTTGCTAATTTCAAGTCGTGGCTTGCACCCTTAGGTATAAAAGTTGGCTGGCTTAGCGGCAAAGTGAAAGGAAAGAAACGTGAGCAAGAACTTATCACCATCGCAGACGGATCAGCGCAAGTAGTGGTCGGAACACACGCTTTATTTCAAGAGGATGTGCAATTTGCTGAACTGGGATTAGCGATCATCGATGAACAACATCGCTTTGGTGTGCATCAGCGCTTAGCGTTAAAAAACAAAGGCAAGCAAAACACAACACCTCATCAGCTCATTATGACGGCCACCCCTATTCCGCGAACGCTCGCAATGAGTGCCTATGCCGACCTAGACACCTCAGTCATTGACGAGCTACCCGCCGGCAGACAAGCCATAGAGACCTTTGTGCTGCCAGACACACGACGTCAGGACATCCTCAGTCGCGTACAGTCTATCTGCGAAGAGGGTCGCCAAGCTTATTGGGTCTGCACATTAATTGAAGAATCTGAAGCCTTACAGTGCCAAGCTGCAGAAGCTAGCGCTGCATGGCTGAACGAGCAACTTCCAGAGCTTACAGTAGGGCTCGTTCATGGCCGAATGAAGGCCGACGAAAAGTCGTTCATGATGGAGCAATTCAAGTCAGGAAAAATAGACCTACTCGTGGCGACAACGGTTATAGAAGTAGGGGTCGATGTGCCAAACGCTTCATTAATCATTATCGAAAACCCTGAAAGACTCGGCTTAGCGCAGTTACATCAGCTTCGTGGTCGCGTGGGTCGAGGAGAACATAAGAGCTATTGCGCACTCATGTATCACCCACCGCTCTCTCAAAACGGCAAAGAGAGACTCTCTGCGATGAGAGAAAGCAACGACGGATTCAAGATCGCTGAAAAAGATCTCGAAATTCGCGGGCCCGGTGAAGTATTAGGGACACGACAAACCGGATTGGTCTCTTTCAGAATTGCGGACATTCAACGTGATGCGGCTTGGCTAGATACCGTCAAACAGGTTGCTCAAATAATGCAACGCTACCCAAGACAATCAAGCGCGCTAATTGAACGCTGGGTTGGAAATAGACAACAATTTGCTGAGGTTTAGTACTGAAATATTACTTTCCGTACTTATTAGGCGTACTACCTGTCCAACGTTTAAAGGCTCGACTAAAGGCACTCACCTCAGAGAACCCCAATAAAAAAGCTAGCTCGGTAAAACTGTACTTGTCTTCTTTTATACTGCGAATCGCAAATTCAGAACGAACCTCATCCACAATCTCATGATAAGAAACACCTTCTTTTTTTAGCCTTCTGTATAGAGTATTACGGCTCATATTTAAACGCCTAGCAACAGTGCCAGCATCTAAATTAGGATCAGAAAGCTTCTTAGCAACAATTTGTCGAACCTGCTCTTTGATTGAAAGATTCGCTTTCAAAGATGCTAGAATCCGGTCGAGATGCACCGTCAACACGCGGTACAAGGTTGGGCTATTTCGAGGCATTGGATAATCTAAATATGCCGCGTTAAATACAATCGAGGCCACTGGCTGATCAAACTTTACTGGGCACTGGAACAAGGTTTCGTAGCTAGCCGCATAAGCAGGCTTAGAGTGAGGAAAACTCACGTAACGAATATCTAAACCACTCTGCAATAATCTTCTGGCACGATATGCCGCTAGAGCAAGACTGTACTCCATTTCATAGGAAGAATAGATCGCGGGTTCTTTAACGTGATAACAAATCGCAAAGTCTTGATCGTTACTCTGCAATTCGATCTGAATACTTTCGTTTACGATGCGATAATAGCGCTGGTAGTGTTCAATTGCGCTTCTCAAGGTCTTGCAGTTAAAGAATACATGCCCTACCAAACCCATGCTCTGAGACAGTTCTTCAGCGGCAAGTTGTAAGGCTAGATCCGGTTCTTTTGTATACGATACCGCATCACGCCAAAGCGCATAATAGCGATCTAATGGAACTCTATTTTCTTCAGCGTCTAAGTAAGAAAGGGAAAGCCCATAACGAGATTGTAAGAGGGATTCGGAGTAACCATTATCGATCAAGCGAAGGAATAACGCGCGATAAGTGACGGCCTGAACGCTTAGCTCAGATTTTAATTCTTCAGTCGCGACACCTTGACTCAATACGCTTCTCTCATCAAAAGGATTGATACAAATCGTCAACAACTTGGTTCAGCAAGTCAAGCCTTGTCCTCTTACTTTGCGTAGTATTTCAAGTGCACAAACCCTTTCAAACAATAATTACTGGAGAGCTTTATGCCTATTTTCGTACCTCATAATGAAGCCGAAGCAGACAATGTAGCGGCTCTTTCTGAATACCTTTCACAGATGTTTTTTTGCTAAAACACCTTACTAGCTCACAAAGCGCGTCAAAGACGCGCTTTTTTATGCCTGTCTGATTATCTTGTTCTACACTAAAAACTACATGGAGTTCGGCTACGCAGTATCGATGCCGGCAATATTTATTTCACGGAGCAGTATCAAGGCCTATGAGCATTCCCGCTATTATCATCGACTCACTTAATCAATATGCAGAACATAATGATTATGAGGCACCAGAAATCATCCCACGCCACGATGTAGATGACGCTGATCGCGTTTGCTTAACGCTTATGTCAGATATGCTAGGCCGTGCCCAAGTACTTTTCCCAGCCGATCGCTTTATTTGTCCGGAGTTACTCAATAATTGTATGGGTCGTGAACTTAAAGTGGTTGAGCAAAGCGATCAAAATAGCTTGTTAAGCCAATATGAACTTAACGCGATCCCGGCCATCCCCGACATCACGGGCATACCGACAATCGTTGATAATGCGCTCCAAGACAATACCAGTGAGTACGCCTTCGTTGATATTGGTTTAGCAAAAGATCTCATTCGAATTAAGCGAAGCATTTTCAACAAGATGCTTCAGAAAGCACAAACCGGAGACTTCTCGGTAGCAATTGATAGCGTCAATCAACGCAAGGACGCACGTAAAGATGAAGTCGATATTGTCACGGCTCTTGAGAAGTTCACAACGATTCGTATCAAGCAACGAATCGAAGATACTCTAGAGCTTCCTCCTCTTCCGGAAAGTGCACGCGATATTATTCGTTTACGCGCCAATCCCGACGCGAGCAGCGAAGAACTGTCGACTATCGTAGAAAAAGATCCAAGCCTTTCGGCACAGGTAGTTAGTTGGGCATCGAGTTCGTTTTATAGTACAAGCGGCTCAGTTAAATCGGTGCACGATGCAATCGTACGCGTACTAGGTTTTGATCTAGTGATGAACCTATCAATGGGCTTATCGCTGGGACGCACGCTTAATCTGCCAACGGATGAGCCTGAAGGCTACTTACCTTATTGGCAAAAAGCATTGTGGATGGCGCTAGGAACAACAGCACTGATTCGTAAAATCAGCCCTGCTTATCGCCCTAGCTATGGCATGGCCTATCTTTCTGGTCTGCTTCATAATTTTGGCTATTTAGTGCTCGCACATATTTTCCCACCTCATCACGCGCTTCTATGTCGTTATAAAGAAGCAAATGCACACGTTGATCCATCGATTCTAGAGGCTTACTGTCTCGATCTGACAAGTGAACAAGTCGGCAGTATGTTGATGAATGTTTGGACCTTACCTGATGAAGTGGTCGTGGCACTGCGCCATCAGAAAAATCCAGATTACGATGATGAACACGCACAGTACGCAAAGTTACTGCACATCACTCAATATATGTTGGGTAAACACGGTGTGATTCCACAAACGATCAAGAAGACACCCGAAGATTTATTCGAATTTTTTAGTATGAGTGAAGAAGACGCCGACGAGGCTCTGCTGCCATTATTCGAAGCCCCAGAAGAGGTGATTGGAATGGCTGCAATGATGAAAACTGGAAGCTAAGGCTTCCAGTTGGTCAAGGCCGCATACTGGGCAAGACTTAAATTTTCAGGGCGCAATCCAGCATCAATATCTAGCTCTTCAAGCGCTTCCAGCTCAATCACACCCGACAAAGCATTACGTAAGGTCTTTCTTC
>NZ_LWGF01000610.1:0-1280 GCF_001635355.1 Oleiphilus sp. HI0125 | reverse complement strand
GCCTCAATTTGGCGCGCAGTAATACGACCACGACCTGTCGCTTTCAGACCATACTCACCGAAGCTAATTTTAGCGCCACGTTGAGCTAGGCCACGATTACGACCTTTCTGTACTTTTCTAAATTTGGTACGTTTTGGCTGTAACATCTCTCGGCCCCTTACTTAGCAGACTTCTTGCGTGAGTTCTTCTTAGCTTCGCGTACCTGCTCGATACCGCCAAGAATCTCACCCTTGAAGATCCATACTTTGACACCGATGATGCCGTAAGTTGTGCTAGCTTCATGCGTTGCATAATCAACATCTGCACGAAGAGTATGTAGAGGTACGCGACCTTCACGGTACCACTCAGAACGAGCGATCTCAGCACCGCCAAGACGACCACCTAGCTGAATCTTGATTCCTTTAGCGCCTTGACGCATTGCATTCTGAACCGCACGCTTCATAGCACGACGGAACATAACACGACGCTCAAGTTGGCTAGCAACGCTAGCTGCAACCAATTTTGCATCAAGATCAGGCTTACGAATTTCTTCGATGTTAATGTGGACAGGAACGCCCATCATTTTGCCAACTTCTTTACGAAGCTTCTCAACGTCTTCACCTTTCTTACCGATTACAATACCAGGGCGAGCCGTGTGAATTGTAATACGTGCATTTTGTGCTGGACGCTCGATAGTGATCTTGCTTACAGACGCTTTTTCTAAACGCTTCATCAAGAAATCACGAACTTCGATATCATTGAGAAGGTTGTTTGCGTATTCACCTTTTTCTGCATACCAAACGGAGTTGTGGTCTTTCACAATACCCAGTCTGATACCATTAGGATGTACTTTCTGACCCATCTGTGTATCTCCTAGTTATCGGCCACTTTGACCGTGATATGACAGGTGCGCTTAAAAATACGATCAGCACGACCCTTCGCACGAGGACGGATACGCTTCATAGTTGGACCTTCATCAACAAAAACTGTTGATACTGTAAGATCGTCAACATCAAGACCGTCATTGTGCTCAGCGTTTGCGATTGCTGATTCCAACACCTTCTTCATCAATTGTGCAGCTTTCTTAGTGCTAAAAGACAATGTCTCTAGCGCTTCTTCTACACCTTTGCCTCGAATCTGATCTGCTACCAAACGCGCTTTCTGAGCAGAAATTCGAGCACCTCTATGCTTTGCAGCTACTTCCATCTCTAAATCCTCTCAGAATTAACGCTTAGCTTTCTTATCAGCAGCATGGCCGCGATAAGTACGTGTAGCAGCGAATTCACCTAGTTTATGGCCTA
>NZ_LWGF01000609.1:0-1318 GCF_001635355.1 Oleiphilus sp. HI0125 | reverse complement strand
TCGTAAAACGCAGCACTGACAGAGCTTAAGCGTGATCCAGATTTCTGCATTACTGGGCTCCTACGATCACGGCGTTTTGATCGGCATATCGGACTTTTTGATTCGCCACAATTCTATGCGTAGCTCTGAGCACAACGTTCGGCAAATCATCTTTCGCGAGTCCGCCCCTTACCAAAACGTAGTCGCCTGCAAAGCGATCGATCATCACCGTTTTTCGAGAGATTACAGCGGTTGCATCACCTACAGAATTCGCTTCACCTTCCACTGCAAGCGGCTCAGCAAGATACACTGACCATAAACCGCGACCGTATTCACTCAGTGCCTCTATCGGCAGCCATAAACCAGAGCGCTGACGATCACTACGTAATTGCAGACTCAAGATTTCACCGGGAACTAAACCTCGTTCATCTATATCGGCAACGTGCAGAAACACGTCTGACGCTCGATTGCCCGAAAGACTAAACTTGATGCGATCAACCTTGGCTTCAAACACTCCAGCAGAATGTTCAAGACGAACCGCCTGCCCTTCAGCCAGTTTCTGGGCGACTCGTAAAGGCAAGCTTGCTCGAATCTCTGCCATAGCGCTTTGCTCGACCAAGAGAACTGGCAAGCCAACACTCATTGTTCTGCCGACGTCGCTCAGACGCTCAATCACCACCCCATCAAAAGGCGCCTTGAGTACAGATTTCTGCAATTCCAACTTAATCGATGACAATTGTGCATTCGCGAACGCTAGGTCAGCCTCTGCTGCTTGTCGTTGTCGGATGGCTTCATCTAAAGCCTGAGCAGAAACATTACTATTTGTGCGCAGCCCTTTTGTTCGCTTGAGAGATGACTTAGCAAGATCTAATGAAGCAACCGCCCTATCACGCGTCGCACGCAACTCGGTTTGTCTTGCTTGCAAACGAGCAGTATCAAGCTGCGCGAGAATCTCCCCAGCAACAAAGGCCTCACCTTCTTTCTTTGAAATAGAGACAAGCCGGCTTGCGATATCAAAGCCTAGCTCTACGCGCTGTGCAGCCTCAACACGCGCAACAAACTGCTCATATTCTGGCACGAAAATCTCGCCACCATCACCAAGCGTCTCAACCAAAACGGCTGACACAGCAATGTCATTGCTCGTTGAAGAATGTGTTATTCGACTAACGCCAAGTGCTGCCGAGAGGAAAACAAAAAACACCGAAACAAGAAAAATGGGTGAATGGGTCAACCTTTGAATGGATGGCATTTGCTCCTCACTTAATTCGATTTCTAAAAAAACTAACGGAACTACGAACGAGTCCACACTTTCGGATTTATTTTTTTACACTGTAAATTT
>NZ_LWGF01000608.1:0-15428 GCF_001635355.1 Oleiphilus sp. HI0125 | reverse complement strand
AGGAATGAATTACTTTTACTTGCTATTTCAACTTTGTTTGAGCGCGACGTTTGTGGTCGCGATGCTCGGCGTTTCTAATGTTGCGTTCTCTGATACAACCGCACCTTATTCAAAGCCTTTTCACAAACAGGGTCGTGGTTGGTATCCATCGATTTATTGGTCGACTGGGCGGAATTTCGGTTCGTATTACTTTCCGAATGAAACAGGTCGACCATTTCAAGAATTAAAATCTACCGAATGGGATAGTGAAGTTAACGCACTGATCTACTTTTACCGCCCAAGTAGCCAATGGGCAGATGAAGAGATGGAAGCGCCGAGTTATTACTTGAACGACGAGCTCGTATTTAATCTTCGCTCCGGCAGTTGGACTGTCGTAGAGCTTCCTGCTGGAAGTTACGACTTCGCAGTAAGAAAGAGCTTTTTACCGATGCTTGGCTTCGAGGCTTTCGATGATAAGTTGATGATCGCTTTCGATATGAATTTGCAAGCCGATGTCGGCCTAGAGCTCAATCCTGGTCAAATTTTTTACGTACGACATTCTGAAGTATCCCTACCTCGTGAGTTGCACCCCGATTTAGCGCCGGATGACGAGATGGCATCGGCAGACGTTCAATTGGTTGGCCGTGATCTAGCCATGGAAGAAATGCCGCATACGCGTTATTTGGAACCATCTTTCTGGACGGCTTCTGATGCTGAACAGGCAGAGGAACTCTTGAATGGAACGATGCAAGACTATGGTTGGTTCTCAATTATTTGGCCGTGGTCAAATAACTTCTTATGGGGCTTTCCAATCTGGTATCTGCCAAGTGATATGTATAGAGAGCTGAAAGGGCAAGACACATTGACTCTTGAGCAAGAGCTTTATTTATATCATGAAGATGTCGATGCTTATTTAGCGGAAATAGATCGTCGAAGAACGCCGCAAGTAAATTGGCTTGCTCCGTGGCGCGAGCCTCGCAGAGATCTTTCATTGAATGATGAGTTAACGTTAGAGAGGCTTGAGCGCGCTGCGAAGTCTGGAAATATTGCGCCAGCACCTTATGCTCCGGAGTTCGCGACAGATTCAACGGATTATGAAGAGTTTTTTTGGTTTTGGCCATTTGGCCAAGAGTATCCACTTGTGAAATCTCTTCCTGTTCCAGGTCGTTCTGAATCAAGCGAGCGTAAGGAAGAGACAAATAGGATTTTGGCGACCTTAAATTAGTTGTTGATTAATTGTTGAACGACTTTTTTGCCTGTTTTGAGTACGGCTTAAAAACACATAAAGTTTCGATAAAAAATCTCTAAAAAGGTGTTGACAGTTAGGCCTAAATCCTTAGAATGCGCATCTCGATTTGAGCAGGGGTGGTTAGCTCAGCTGGGAGAGCATCGCCCTTACAAGGCGAGGGTCACAGGTTCGATCCCTGTACCACCCACCAAATTACTTAAATCGAAACAGCTTTAAGATGCGGACCGGTAGTTCAGTTGGTTAGAATACCGGCCTGTCACGCCGGGGGTCGCGGGTTCGAGTCCCGTCCGGTCCGCCACTTAAGTTGACGCCCTGATGGGTGGTTAGCTCAGCTGGGAGAGCATCGCCCTTACAAGGCGAGGGTCACAGGTTCGATCCCTGTACCACCCACCAAATCCTAAAGTCGAATCCTAAAGTCGACGCTTTAGGTCTTAGTTTTAAAGATGCGGACCGGTAGTTCAGTTGGTTAGAATACCGGCCTGTCACGCCGGGGGTCGCGGGTTCGAGTCCCGTCCGGTCCGCCACTTTAAACTCCTTATGTCAAAATTCCTTTTTCTTTATGTCTCTCCGGTAAGCGCCTGGACTTATGCCTGTCCAACGTTTGAACGCGCGCTGAAATGATGATGGTGAAGAAAATCCTAGAATAAACGTAATTTCAGTGAAGTTGAGCCCTGTATCTCTCACATAGCTCTGAGCCAAGGCGTTACGTGTATTATCTAATAGTGTTTGATAATGATGACCTTCCTGCGCTAGTTTTCTCCTAAGCGTCCAGCCTGCTAATCCAAGTTTTTTCCCTATCAAGTCAATTTCCGGTGGTGTACCGCTAAGGTTTTCAGAGATCAAATCTATGACTTGGTCTGAAATGCTTTTTCCTGATTTCCAAGTCATAAGTTCTTGTTCGCATATAGCCTGCATTTTTGAGAATGTTGGTTGATGGGACTGATTGAGCACGAATGTCTCGTGTCCTCGCTTAAGGATCAATGCATTTTTTGATTGGCCAAATAAAACGGGGCATTGAAAAAAGTCTTCGAAATCTTCTTTGTATGATGGCAAAGGGTATTCGATCTCAATATGGTGACATTCAGCTTCGGGGCAATGACGTTGAGTGAAAGACCGCCATGAGGCGAGCATCGTGTCGACAACAAAATAGT
This sequence comes from Oleiphilus sp. HI0125, assembly GCF_001635355.1. Classification (NCBI taxonomy): domain Bacteria; kingdom Pseudomonadati; phylum Pseudomonadota; class Gammaproteobacteria; order Oceanospirillales; family Oleiphilaceae; genus Oleiphilus; species Oleiphilus sp. HI0125. Next base: position 13,049 of record NZ_LWGF01000608.1, on the reverse strand, counting down.
TATACCTATTGTATGGGCTAATGGAATAAAACTGACAATGAAGCCGGCCATCTTTCATAAAATGAGATGACTTTCCCCTAGTGTTGCGACTGTTTAGTAGCTCCATATCAATGATATGTGACAAGGATTGTTGAAGTGTTGGCGCGCAGGCCGCTGTATATCCCGCAAGCCCAATATGGCTATCTAAGGTGTTTCTTCCAAATTCTAAGCCAATTGATGGACTTCGCGTCATGCGAGCGGCTTCTCTCCCTAGTCTCATATACTTAGGAATACTGATTCGTGCGTCTGGTGTGCTGAGGTGTTCATTATTCAGTCCAAATGCCTTTTGCACAGGGAGTGGGTCAATATTGTGTTCGGCTAGCGTATTGAGGATGACGCTAGCAAAGTTAACTGTGATATCGCCTAGCGACAGTTTCTGAATAGGAATCATTCTCTTATGTTAGCGTAAATGTTTAATAAAGTGATAAAAATGTTTACTGATGTTATTGATACGGCCTTGTGTACTCGGTAATTTATTGCCTCGCTCTTATTTGAGTGTTTGCACAATCGCTTTTATAGGCGTGAACGTAAAATAGGTTTTTGGAGAAAATAATGACGCAGCAAGCAGGCCAAAGTTACCCGAATTTATTAGAGCCATTAGATCTTGGCTTTACGACTCTCAAGAATCGTGTGTTGATGGGTTCAATGCATACCGGTCTTGAAGAGTCTCCAAATGGCTTTGAAAAAATGGCCGCATTCTATGCTGAACGTGCTGCAGGTGGTGTTGGCATCATCGTAACGGGCGGTATTGCGCCAAATCCCGAGGGAGCTGTTGGCCCGGGTGCAGGAAAAATGAGTACGCCAGAAGAAGCTGAACACCATAGAGTTGTCACTGAAGCGGTACACAAAGAAGGTGGAAAAATCTGTATGCAGATATTGCATGCAGGGCGTTACGCTTATCACCCTATGCAAGTCGCACCCTCTGCGATTAAAGCGCCGATCAATCCCTTTGTTCCAAAAGAGTTAGATGAAGAGGGTATTGAAGAACAGATTGAAGCGTTTGCGAATAGTGCTGCAATGGCTCAGTTAGCCGGCTACGACGGTGTCGAAGTAATGGGCTCTGAAGGCTACTTTATTAATCAGTTTATCGTTTCTCACACAAACAAGCGTACAGATCGGTGGGGCGGTTCTTACGAAAATCGTATTCGCTTGCCAATCGAAATTGTCCGCCGTGTGCGTGAGCGTGTTGGTGAAGAGTTCATCATTATTTACCGTCTTTCGATGCTTGATCTGATTGAAGACGGAAGCACTTGGGAAGAGGTTGTTCAGTTAGCGAAGGAAATTGAAAAAGCGGGTGCAACGATCATCAATACCGGGATCGGTTGGCACGAAGCGCGAGTTCCAACGATTGCTACGATGGTTCCGCGAGCGGCTTTTACAAAAGTGACGGCGAAGTTGAAAGGCGAGATAGGTATTCCTCTTGTAACGACGAACCGCATCAACACGCCTGACGTTGCGGAAGATGTATTGGCAAATGGTCACGCCGATATGGTGTCTATGGCACGACCTTTCCTTGCGGACTCTGATTTTGTAAATAAATCTGCAGAAGGTAAGGCGAACGAAATCAATACATGTATTGGTTGTAACCAGGCATGCTTAGATCATACCTTCTCAATGAAGTTGACCTCGTGCTTGGTAAACCCTCGCGCATGTCATGAAACAGAGCTTAGCTACGTTAAGACGGCTTCTCCTAAGAAAATTGCCGTGGTTGGTGCAGGTCCAGCTGGCCTTGCAGCTTCTACCGTAGCAGCTGAGCGTGGCCACGATGTGACCTTATTTGATCAAGCGAGCGAAATTGGCGGGCAGTTTAATATCGCTAAATTGATTCCGGGTAAGGAGGAGTTTTACGAAACGCTTCGTTACTTCGGTGAAATGATCAAAAAGCATGGTGTAGATCTTCAGTTGAATACGCGTGTTGAAGTGGAAGATTTAAAAGCGCAAGGCTTTGATGAAGTCATCCTAGCAACAGGCATCAAACCTCGTACTCCTGAGATTCCGGGTGTTGAACACGAGAAGGTAGTGACCTACCTTGAAGCGTTAAAAGGCGCTAAGCCAATTGGTAAAAAAGTTGCTGTTGTTGGTGCGGGCGGTATTGGTTTTGATGTTTCAGAATTCATCACGCACAAAGGCGAGTCGCCAAGCTTGAATATTCCTGCGTTCATGGAGGAATGGGGTGTTGATCTAAATATGGATCATCAGGGTGGCATTAAGGGTGTCCAGCCCGTTCATCCGGAAGTTGAGCGAGAAGTGTATTTGCTTCAACGTAAGTCTTCTAAAGTAGGAAAAAACCTTGGCAAGACAACTGGTTGGATTCATCGTACGTCTTTGAAGCATCGAAATGTTAAGCTGGTTAACTCTGTTAATTACGAAAAGATCGACGATGACGGTTTTCATGTAATGATTGGCACGGAACCTAAAGTGCTTGATGTCGATACCATTATCATTTGTGCAGGCCAAGATCCTTTGCGAGAGCTACAAGATGGTCTGGAATCATCAGGTGTTAACGTGCACCTTATTGGCGGTGCGGATGTTGCTGCTGAACTGGATGCTAAACGCGCAATCAATCAAGGATCTCGTTTAGCGGCTGAGCTATAAGCACGTTTGTGTTGATATGAATATAAAGGGCCTGTTGGCCCTTTTTTTATATTTGTGAATTAAGTCTGTCTGAGCAATAAAAGAAAACAGTGTGCTTCTTCTAGCATCATCTAAACTTTCGGTTAGATAAGTTTAAATTGATGGTGTTTTTGGGGTAATTATGGGGCAGGCAGCCAACGAAGCCGTTTTCTTTATGAAGAACAACTCGGTTTCGCGTCAAATGTTGTTTTCGGAATTCGAAGCATTACTAGATGGTTTAAGTTCGATTCCGGAATATGTGGATGAAGATGCTCATGCTGTGTATACGGTCATTGACGGGTATGGCGATATTGACGCGCTTGTCTTTTTCAAAATTTACTTTGACGAAGAAAGTCATGCAGACACCTCATGGAATCTTCCTGTCGAGAAACTAGCCTCAATTAGCGGTAGTGGCCCAGATCTGGGCGGAGGACCAATTCGCTTAGCTTGTCGTTCTCAGTGTTCGATTAATTGGCACCAAGAGGATCTTTGGGATCCAGATATGAATCCTGGAACGAATGATTTTTTAGCGGTTCGCAAAGCGGTCAATACCAATCGTTTACGATTTAGGTTTCAAGAAAAACCAGAGGGAGAACCTGTTGGCATTCCAACTCTTGGTGCTAGCGATAATGAAGATGATTTACCTGTTTTAGGTGGCTCTGATCAAAGCTCTACAGCGATTGATGCGGATGCAGACAAACGAGTTAAGTTAGCGCGTATTCTGAAAGAGCAGCGCTTACGGATTCGTACCCTAGAAAAGCACAAGGAACGATCAAGCTCTGAAATTGATCGTGAACAGCGCATTATTGTTCATGCATATAAAAATGAAATCCAATCCCTCAAACAAAATCTCGAGCAGCTCAAGTTAAGTAACGAACGCTTGCAAGAAAAGTTAAGTTCTCGAAATGAGCAGTATATTGATCTGCAAGATAAAGTGAGTGGCCAAACTCAGGTGGTAGAAGAGCTTCAAGAGAAGCTTAAAAATGCGAGCTCTGAAGAGAAAGATGCGCTAGAGAAGCAGAAACTAGAAGCTGAAATCGTTTTGTTGCGAGAGCAATTAGATCGTAGAGACTTGGATTTAGCATACCGCGATGAGCGGGAAGATTTACTTCGCGCAGAATTGGAAGAGCTTAAAGAGACAATGTCTGATGGTTTGGGCTCGAATGATTTGGTTGAAAAGCTAAAAGAGATGGAAGTTGTTTATGTGGCGTATCACGCGGGTGTGGGTCATATATCAATGACATCGATTGACATACTTCGTTATGCCGAGAACCCAATGGCATTCGTGGCTGAAAAAGCAAAAGTCAGCGAGAAGGTTTACCGTGCTTGGTTAGCGCATTTTGAAAGCCCGTTGTGTCAGGAACCCCATGATGACGGTACTTTGTGCCATAACAAAGTGCGTGTTTGTGATAACCCTACTGATTTTGAAGTAGGTATTAGTGATCGTTGCGATCTGCATCGTATGGATATTTGATATGCAGGGTCTAAACGGGGAAGTCACTTTCCATGAGATGGCGCAAGATTTTGAGCGTCCTCTGGAAATTTCTTCGTATGACTTGTCAGGTATAGTTGATCGCTATTTTGATACTAGTCGGTATCGTGAGCTCAGAGTGGATGTACTGCGGCTTGATAAAGTGCATCCATTTATCTCAGGAAATAAATGGTTTAAGTTAAAGCACTATTTGCTCTCTGCATCTCAGCAGAATATTTCTCATCTCGTCAGTTTTGGCGGCCCCTTTTCCAATCATCTTCACGCACTTGCTTATGCAGGTTATTTATTTGGTTTTCGCACGACTGGCATCGTAAGAGGGCATGCTCCGGCTCCTGATAAATTATCACCGACACTACAAGATTGTCTTAAGTGGGGGATGAGTTTGGAGTGGATGGATAGGCAAGATTATCGTCGTCATGCTGAAGTATCTGGTTTGGAACATGTTCAGGCGCTGTTTCCTCCGTCCCTTGTGATTCCTGAAGGTGGTGAAGGGGTTGATGGGTTAAAGGGTGTGGCGTCCCTATTTCAAACGCTTGATCTAGATCGATACGATCTAATTTTAACGCCGGTTGGTTCGGGTACAACGTTAGCGGGCCTGCATAATGGAGTGGGTGACTCTGCAAGGGTTGTAGGTGTGTCAGCATTGAAGGGGGCAGAGGATCTGTCGCAACGGGCTGCCAAATACATTCCAGGTAAGAGTCCCGAGCAGGTTGAAATTTGGCATGATTATCACCTCGGTGGCTTTGCTAAAATGTCGCCGCTTTTAAGAAACTTCATTTCTAGTGTTCAATCAGAATACGGCCTGATGTTAGATCCGGTATATACCAGCAAAGCGCTATATGCTTTAGTGCATCAGTTTGCGCATCATAAGTTGGGTGAGTCAGTAAATGCTATGTTGCTTCATACTGGTGGGCTTCAAGGTTGGAGAGGATTTCGATCTTCCTGAATTTGTTCGTAGCCTTTGTTTAACCATGTGTCGTGCACCACGAATAAAAGCTTGGCTTGTTTTGATTTTTTGTCAGTAGCTAAAACTAAAATAGCCCGCCCTTCGTTCTCTACATCTTGCTCTATTGATTCTTGCAGCTCTGATAAGTTGAGCGCGTCGTTTTGCTCTACCTGAATGTCGAGCCATTGCTTCTTTTTTAAGACAAAAAATGTGTCAGCCCAAGGATGTAATGCGTACCAATCCTGAAACTCTGATACATGAACCCATACGCTATGCTGGTAGGCGTCTTCGTTTACATCTTCAAGGCTCATTTGATCTCTTAATACAGAGTTGAATGGTAGAAATAACCTGCCGCGAATAATACATTCCGTGCAAAACGGCGGTGCACCAAAGTGCTCTAGGCTAGAGAATGTTTCTTTGTGTTCGCTGAGTCTCAGTTGGTGTTCATTAAGATGTCGCAGTTTTATATCGAGCCGATCAATTTGGTTTGGGCCGACCCAATATGTTTGAGTAGATGAACCGGAAGAATACGGCACGCCGAGATAGAACTTAATAGCGAGCTCTTGGTGAATGATTTGTTCAGTGTGTTTGTCGTGTACTAGAAAATCAAACTCGCCAAGTGTCACGCCGTCGACATTGATTTGAAGGTTTTTGGCCAGTAGTTCATATCGTTCACTGTATTCTAGGTAGCATTGCCAGAGCGACTCTACATGAGGGCCTAGAAAGTGACTGTTACTGTTCTGAAGTATTTCCTCGAGTTGCGGTCTAAGGCGCTGCTCATTAAGTTTGTCATCGAAAGATGCGCAGGTCTTATGCGATGCCGCAATGGTCTGAACATCGATGTTTACGGTGTCTTTCTGCGCGATAAGCCAGTTCAAATTATTTAGCGCGAGCTTGATGTGATCTATTGAAGAATAAGATTTGTATTGCAGCTTAGAAACCATTTGTAATGCAATTTTCTGATACTATTGTCGTAAGTCTAAATTGCTTCGGTTAAAAAATCCCACAGCTAGAGCAAACAAATCTCTTTAAGTGCTTCTTTGGAGTCACCTTTTTTTATGGAAAATTTTACGCATATTGGTTTGATTGGCCGCCTCGGTAGTGCAACGGTCATAGAAACGTTGCGCCGTTTGAAACGCTACCTCGTGTCAGAGGGGTACCATATTATTCTTGAGGAGCAAGTGGCTGAATTAATGCCAGGTCATGGTTTGCAGGTATCTAGCGTAAAGATGATGGGTGAGGTGTGCGACCTTGTTATTGTAATTGGTGGCGACGGAAGCCTATTAGGAGCAGCGCGGGAACTCGCTAAATCAAACGTTCCTTTATTGGGAGTGAATCGTGGGCGATTAGGTTTTCTTACGGATATTTCTCCTGAACAAATTGAAGATGGAGTCGATGCCGTTTTAGAAGGTGACTATGTCGAAGAAAAACGCTTTTTACTTGATGTATTGGTGCGCCGAAATGGTGAGCCGGTCGGTTACGGTTCAGGTTTGAATGACATTGTTCTGCATCCTGGTAAATCGACACGAATGATCGGCTTTGATCTCTTTGTTGAGGGACAATTCGTATATAGCCAGCGCTCTGACGGTTTGATTGTCAGTACCCCAACAGGATCAACCGCATATTCTTTGTCTGCAGGTGGCCCTCTTCTCCATCCCAAGTTAGATGCAATTGCTCTTGTTCCAATGTTCCCTCATACGCTGAGTAGCAGACCTATTGTGGTAGACGGGAAAAGTGAAATAAAGATTGTGATTGGTGAAGCGAACGAGATATATCCACAAGTAAGTTGTGATGGCCAGTATCACATTCCTGTAGCGCCAGGTGACACAGTTAGTATCACCAAAAAACCTTACCAAGTAAGATTGATTCATCCAACCTCGCACAATTTCTATGAAACGTGTCGTGAGAAGCTAGGTTGGGCTCATAACTTAATTGAGAGTTAAGTGACGTAGTATGAGTGAACATGTTCAAGGTTATGACCTGATCGGTGACGTTCATGGATGCGCCCAAACGCTAGAAAAGCTGCTACTTAAAATGGGCTATCAACATGAAAACGGATGTTTTCGCCATGATAGTCGAAAGGTCATTTTTGTTGGTGATATTGTCGACAGAGGTCCTCGTATTCGCGAGGCTCTTCATATCGTTAAAAACATGGTGGATGCTGGCCAGGCTGAAATTGTGTTGGGTAATCATGAATATAATGCGATGTGTTATTGCACGCGTGGTCGTGATGCCGAAGATCATTTGTTCTTGCGTGAGCATAACGCGCGTAATCATCGCCAAATACGCGAAACGCTGGAGCAGTTTGAACCATACCCCGAAGAATGGCAGATGTTCCTGTCATGGTTTCATACGATCCCCTTGTATCTCGACAAAGGCCATTTTCGAGTCGTGCATGCTTGTTGGGATCGCCATGCTATCGAACATTTTAATACGATGAGTCCTTCTCGTAGCTTGTCGATGGATATGTTGTATGAGTCTGCTCGCGATGGAACCTTTCTAGAAAAAATGGTCGATCGCATGACGCGAGGCACATCATTAAAGCTTCCTGATGGGGAGAGCATCGTTAGTAAGGATGGGTATATCCGCAATATGTTCCGGACTAAGTTTTGGAACGATGACCCTAAAACCTATTCAGATGTTGTATTTCAGCCTGACCCATTGCCTGATGGATTGCTGGATCGAAAACTCTCTGAGCAAGAGTTAGATCATTTGATGTATTACGGCAAAGACGAGGTGCCAGTATTTGTTGGTCACTATTGGATGTCGGGAGCCCCCGCTCCTATCACGCCAAATGTTGCTTGCCTGGACTATAGTGCCGTGAAATACGGAAAATTAGTCGCTTATCGTATGGATGACGAAATGGCACTAGATGCTAATAAATTTGTCTGGGTAGATGTCACGCCATCATGAATGAAGTAGCACGCGTATCGATCGATAAAAATCTACAGCCTTTTTCAGAATGGTTACGTCGCCAGGGCGTTGAGCACCGAATCTCTGAGCTAGGTGGAGAGTTAGTGCTAGAACTTCAGCGCTTAGAGAATAAGGATCAAGTTCTAGAGGCTTTGAATTCGTACTTGGAGCATCCTGAATTAGAGCAGCAGTTATCTGCTGCGAATGCGGCCTCGTCACCTTTAAAGGTGCGTTTCTCTGCTGGGTATGATCGTGTAACACCGCAACAGGCTCCACTCGTTTTTATAGTCATTTCTCTTTGTGTGCTCGTTGCTTGGTTAACGGATCTTGGTGGAGGTGGTGAAGTCTTAAGAGCTCTACTGATCGTCAATCCTTTCGATATTTCGATGAACTTGAATTCTATTGAGGGGCGTTGGTCTGCATTGGTCGAAACCATGCAGTCTGGAGAGATATGGCGTTTATTCTCGCCAGATGTGCTTCATTTTAGTCTCTTGCACATTGTTTTTAACTTGTTGATGTTTTGGATTCTAGGCGGGCAGCTTGAGTATCGAAAAGGTGCGCTCGCATTATTTGTGTTGATCGTTGTTGTCTCTGTCATATCGAATGTCGCGCAACTTTTAGATGGCGGCTATTTGTTTGGGGGATTGTCGGGTGTTGTGTACGGCTTGTTTGGCTATACCCGAGTTTGGTCGCATTATGATCGTCGCGTTTTCATGCCGGATGGATTATTTAAGTTTGCGTTGGTCTGGTTGGTAATTGGTTATACGCCACTAACAGAATGGATTGGCTTAGGGGCTATGGCTAATTCAGCGCATTTGTACGGATTGTTAAGTGGCCTTGTTTTAGGTTGGCTTGTGTTTGGTTTAACGGCTAAGCGCAATAGCGCGCCATGAAAATGGTCTAGGGGGAGATATATGAATTTTGAAGATGCTGCAAAGCAGCTAGACCCAGAGTTGTATGAAAGATTTAAAAAGGCACTGGAATTAGGAAAGTGGCCCGACGGCCGAACGTTGACGAAAGAGCAAAAAGAAATCTGCTTACAAACAGTGATCGTTTACGAAGACGCTCACGATATTCCTGAGAAAGATCGTGTTGGGTATGTGGATACCACGAAGAAAAAGAAAAAAGGTGATGATCCATCTGATGAAGTGCCTTTGCGTGTGTTGCACTAGAGCAGAATTAATAAAAATTTAAGAGGTTATTTTGGAATTATTAGCGCGTGGTCGTTTGCAGAAAATGGCAGTCGATCATCAGACGCCAATCGCTTATCAACTTCATGTAGGTGATTCGGCCTTAAATATGTCTGAGTATCTGGGTAAGCCAATGAAGTTTGTATTTGAACAAGAGATTCGTTGTTCAAATTGCCAGAGAGTCACCAAGAAAAGTTTTAATCAAGGCTTTTGCTATCCGTGTTTTCAAAAGCTTGCGAGCTGCGATAAATGCATCATGAGTCCTGAATTGTGTCATTACGAAGAAGGGACGTGTCGCGAGCCAAGATGGGGTGAAATGCATTGTTTGCAACCGCATGTCGTATATTTGGCTAACTCGAGTGGTCTAAAAGTAGGTATAACGCGAGGCACACAAGTTCCCACGCGCTGGATCGATCAAGGCGCAATTCAAGCATTGCCTATCGCGCAGGTTTCTAGCCGTAAGCTTTCTGGTTTAATTGAAAATAAGCTAAGAGAGTGGGTAGGGGATAGGACTAATTGGCGCAAAATGCTTAAGCATGATGTAGAGGTAATGGATCTCGCTGCAGAGCGTGAGCGTTTGTTTGCAGAGGTTGGCGACTACCTGTCTGAGCTGAAGCAAGACTATCCAGATGAGCACATAGAATGGCTTATAAGCGGCAATGAATATTCATTTGAATACCCTCATTTGGCTTGGCCTGAAAAAGCGAAAACATACAATTTGGATAAGACGCCAGAGATTGAAGACACATTGATGGCAATAAAAGGGCAGTATCTAATTTTCGAACAAGCTTGTTTAAATATTCGAAAATATGGCTCGTATGAAGTTTCAATTTATGCCTAAGCAATTATGCATAGCGAGGGCTCTAGGAATACAAAGATGAAAGACGCAGCAGCAAACATCACATATCTAAAAGACTATCAAAAACCGAACTTCCTCGTAGAGAGTATTTCTTTGAGCTTTAAGCTATTCGAGGACGGCGCTGAAGTAACGAATCTTATGCACGTTGTTAAAGATTTGGATTCCGAGTCGACAGAGTTGGCGTTGGACGGCGAAGAATTAGAATTGCGCTCGGTCAGTATTGATGGAGCTCTATTAAATAGTGATCGTTACTTGGTGACAGAGTCCGGTCTAAGCATCTCAGATATGCCGGCAGACTGTCAGTTAGAAATCGTGACGTGGATTAAGCCTCAAGAGAACAAGCGATTAGAAGGACTCTACAAGTCATCGACAATGTTCTGTACCCAATGTGAAGCCGAGGGTTTTCGACGCATTACTTACTATCTCGACCGTCCTGATGTCTTAACGATCTTTACGACAAGAATCGAGGCAGATAAATCCTTGTATCCAAATTTGCTATCGAATGGCAATTTGATTGAATCAGGCGAATTGGATGGAGGACGTCATTTTGCGGTTTGGAATGACCCCTTCCCGAAGCCGTGTTATTTGTTTGCACTCGTAGCGGGTAATTTGCATTGTCAAAAAGATACCTTCACGACAATGAGTGGTCGAGAGGTGCGTCTCGAAATTTTTGTCGAACACAAAAACTCAACTAAGTGTGATTATGCCCTTGATGCTTTGAAACGCTCTATGAAGTGGGATGAAGAGGTCTATGGTCGTGAGTATGACCTTGATATTTTCATGATTGTCGCGGTCGATGACTTCAATATGGGGGCCATGGAAAACAAGGGCTTGAACATTTTTAATTCTTCTTGTGTTCTAGCAAAACCCGATACCACGACAGATGCTTCATATCAGCGTATTGAAGCGATCGTTGCGCATGAGTATTTCCATAATTGGTCGGGTAACCGGGTCACGTGTCGAGACTGGTTCCAGCTAAGCTTAAAAGAAGGATTTACGGTTTTTCGTGATGCAGAGTTTTCTGCTGATATGAATTCACGTGTTGTAAAACGTGTCGAAGACGTTGCTTTACTCCGCACTGCGCAGTTTGCCGAAGACGCTGGCCCTATGTCGCACCCTGTACGTCCTGCCTCGTATATGGAGATCTCTAATTTCTATACCTTAACCGTGTATGAAAAAGGCGCAGAAGTTGTGCGTATGCTCCATACCTTGTTAGGCGCTGAACTGTTCCGCAAGGGATCTGACTTATACTTTGATCGCCATGATGGGCAAGCCGCAACGACGGATGATTTTGTTGCAGCAATGCAAGAAGTCTCAGGAAAAGATCTGAGTCAATTTAAGCGTTGGTATACGCAAAGTGGAACGCCAAGAGTAAACGTCTCGAGTGAGTTTGATGCGCAAGCGCAAACTTACACATTGCACTTTGAGCAATCATGTCCGCCCACGCCTCAGCAGGAAGTCAAAGAGCCGTTCGTTATCCCGATTGAGCTAGCCTTACTTAATGGGGATGGTGGCGAACAAGCGTTGTCTGCATTTGGTGGTCAAAAAAGCGCAGTTTTTGAGTTGACCGAGAAAACACAAAGCATTGTTTTGGAAGGCATTCCAGAAGAACCCATTCCGTCGTTGTTGCGCGGCTTCTCTGCCCCAGTAAAACTAAATTATAACTACACACAACATCAGCTTTTGTTTTTGATGGCGAATGATTCAGACGGTTTTAACCGCTGGGATGCTGCGCAAAGCCTAGCATTGCTTGAATTGAATGCCATAGTCTCAACGGTGAAGAACGGTGGTAATGCTCAGCTCTCTAGTGCCTATGTCGGTGCGATTCGAAGCATCATTAGCAACGAGTCATTAGACAAAGCGATGGTCAGCAAACTGTTGCAACTGCCAAGTGCTGCTTATCTGATTGAGCTAGCAGAAGAAGCTGATGTGGATGCTATTTGTACTGCGCGAAATCTCGCTCGTAAGCAATTAGCGTTCGATTTACAGAAGGAACTGGTTGCATGTTATCAGCGTAATCAGGGGTGCGAGAAAGGCCTAAGTTACGCTGAAATGTCTGTTCGAGGGCTTCGAAATACTTGTTTAGCACTGTTGTCAGCCAATGCGAATGATGAATTCATGAGCCTTTGTCGCAAGCAGTTTGTTAATGCTCAGAATATGACAGACCAAGTTGGAGCATTGTCTGCCATGATTGCCTCGGGCAACAAGCAAGATGCCGATGACTTATTGGCACGTTTTTATGATCAGTGGAAAGAAGATGCTCAGGTTATGGAGTTATGGTTCTCTGTGCAATCGTCAGCGTCTTCATATGCTGATTTAACACACATTCAATCGTTGATGGAGCATCCTGATTTTGATTTCTTGAATCCAAATAAACTGCGTTCGGTTGTAGGTGTTTTTGCAAATCAGAATTTAGAGAATTTCCATAAGTTAGATGGTTCAGCTTATGCCTTCTTGGCAGACCAAATCATAAAGTTGGACGATCTAAATCCTCAAATCGCCTCGCGATTAGCCACGCCGTTGACGCGTTGGAAAAAATATAATCCTGCACGCCAAGCATTGTTACGAAGTCAGTTAACGCGAATTCAAGGCAAGTCGAATCTTTCTAAAGATCTTAGAGAGGTGGTTGATAAGAGTCTCGTATCATAAACGCATATCTCATTTTAACGGAAAGCATGCATCGCATGCTTTCCGTATTTGCTCAAATCTTACGTTAAAACATAGGCTTAAGCCTTCCTCTTGAAATAATTTATAACAAAAATTCGTTAGACAGAGACGAAATTTCTGCTAAAAGTTAATTAGATATAGTTATAAAACTGCATTGGCTTTTCAGATCCTTTTCTTGTGGATCAGCCTTGTTTTAATAAAGGAAATCTCATGACAATAAGAACATTGCTTTTAGGCTCGGTGCTTGCTTGCGGTACGTTTGCTGCGAGTGTTGATGCGAAAGTATCGCAAGCTGAGGCCGATAAACTGGGCAAGTCCCTTACGCCGTTT
>NZ_LWGF01000607.1:0-972 GCF_001635355.1 Oleiphilus sp. HI0125 | reverse complement strand
TCGAGAACTTTAAAGCCTTCGCTTGATCCGCCAGGGTCAGGTGGAAGACCTAAATCAAGTGTTACAACTGCTGGTTCATATCTGCGTAGCAAGGAAATCGCTGTTTCTCGATCTGAGGCCATGTGTACTTCAACATCATCGTTAAAACACCAGCGCATTTGGCTTTGTAAGCCAGGGTCATCTTCGATAATGAGTAGGGTTTTGCTCACGATCATGCTTCCTTGTCTTGCTGTGGTTTTTGTATCGCCTGAGGCTTATGCTCTGGCTGAGGCTCTTCTAATAACGGAATGCTTAAGGTGAAGCAGGTGCCTATATCTGGTTCACTGGTTACGCTGATTGAGCCGCCAATTTTACGCAGATACTCTCTACTTTGGTAGGCTCCTATGCCCATTCCTGTTAAGCCTTTTGTACTTGAAAATGGTTTGAATAGTTCGTTGGTTATAAACTCTTCTTCCATGCCTGAGCCATTGTCTTGAATAAAGATAAACGCATAGTCTGGCGAGGCTTTTGTTGAAATATCTACGTGCCCATCTTTGCTACATGCCTCTATAGCATTTTGAGTAATATGTTCAATCACCGAAGCGAGTTGCTGAGCATCTGCTTGAATAGGGATATTTTCACTGTGTAGCTTTAAGGTTGGTACAGGTAGCGCATTGCGTTTTTCGTAACAAACTTTCGACAAGATATCGCACAGATTAATGTCACTGAGCTTCTCGTGTTGATTCGGGTTACGAATTTGCCCCAATAAATGCTCCATTTTTTCGACGGAATGACGAGTTGTTTCAATCATGTCGTCAACAAAAGCGGGATTCGATTTATGCTTCGGCGCATTTTTTACCATCATCGATAATTGCGCGATGATGGTTTTGATATCGTGAATCAAGAACGCAGAGGTTTGGTTTACAGCTTCGAATTGTTGAGACTGAGCGAGCTGTTCTTCTGAGGAGTGCTGATCGATATAACTACAGGCTT
>NZ_LWGF01000606.1:0-1194 GCF_001635355.1 Oleiphilus sp. HI0125 | reverse complement strand
CAAAAAGAATAATGCCGACACGGCAAGAACAACACTTAATGCATCGGTAGAGATCAATCATGAGCTCACCTTGCAATATTTATTTAGTCCAGAGTTTGGTTCAATTTTTGACTTTTAACAAGGAACGAACACTAATTTTCTACTAGCAGCTTATATAGATCTTTTTTATTCAAGGCATAATGCTCAGCCACAAGAGAAGCCGCTTTTTTGGGAGGCACTTCTTTTGCCAAAGACAAAAGTAAAGCACGTGCCTCTGGCGTTATTTCGCTAGAAGCATCACTCTCCTGAACACCTTCAACCAAAAGAACGAACTCACCACGACGCTGGTTTTCGTCTTCATTCAAGCTCGACAAAACGTCTTCAACGGTACCAACAAGAAAAGTTTCAAACGTTTTCGTTAACTCACGAGCCAAACATATATTTCTAGCCGGCAACTCGTCACACAGAGCTTTCATCGTATCCATAATTCGATGGGTCGATTCGTAAAATATCGTTGTCCGTTGCTCATCGACCAATGCTGCCAACTGTTCTCGCTTCGCTTTTTGCTTAACAGGTAAGAAACCTTCGAAGGAAAATCGAGCACTCGCGACCCCAGATGCACTTAGTGCGGCAATTAACGCACATGCACCCGGAACAGGTAAAACCTTTACACCCTGTGCCCGCGCCTGAGACACCAGCACATAGCCTGGATCTGAAATCAGGGGCGTGCCTGCATCAGAGACCAACGCTACGCTCTTTCCTTGATTAACCAAACCAACGAGCTGATCAACCCGTTCTCGCTCATTATGCTCATGCAGGGAGAGCATTTCTTTCTGAATACCTAGATGAGACAACAACTTCTTTGTATGCCTTGTATCTTCCGCCGCGATCAGATCGGCATTTCCAAGAACTTCGATCGCTCGCTGAGAAATATCGCCTAAATTACCAATAGGTGTGGCAACAATATAAATAGCGCTTTCCAAATTTGTTATCCTCGCTCTAGAATTACCGTATGATAACAGCTTCGTTCCTCCTACTGCATTCAACATGATTAGAATACCCTTAAGATTTCTGACGCTCTCACTCTCAATTGGCTTAATCATTGCCGGGTGCAGCAGTCAGCCCAAGACCATAACTGGCGGGAAATCTCCTGAACAAGAAATCAAACCTTTAAGCGTTGGAGAACAGTATCTTCAAGATGCGAAAGCGCAAACA
>NZ_LWGF01000605.1:0-606 GCF_001635355.1 Oleiphilus sp. HI0125 | reverse complement strand
CCGTCATTGGAAAATGCGGAACATTTGTTCGTATTTTTCTTTTTTGGCTTACGCGCATATCCGAGCTTTTCTAGTTAAATCAACGTTTTAAGGATGCAGCGAAGATGTGCATGAGTAGGAAAAAGCGGACCCTTTCATAAAACTGTCACAAAATCTCCGTTATTCGACGATTCAATAACTTCGTCGGCTTTTCTCTTGAAGCGGGTATTGGGTACAGATCAGTGCCAAGGTCGGCTAATGTCTAACTCCGTGCATTGCACTTTAAACAATAGATGATGTGCTTCGCTTACCCTTCGGGTCGACCGTTGGTCGTTCAACGCACTAAAGCGCTTTTGTGCTGCCTGCGCGGAAGTGACTTGATAGTAAACACTGCGTATTACCTCATTCTCAAAAGTCGAACGAAGGGACAATCCCGTCGAGCGCGTAAGCGATCCGGGTCGCCTTCAGATGAAGGTGAATTGCGAAGCAAAAGAGGCTGGCATGTGCCATCTTAAGACCTTTGGCGAAACAAAGGTATCAAGGCGCTGTCGGTCGCCACCGACAGGAAAAGAAGAATTAGCCCAGTGCTATCTCAGAAAAATTTTAGTGACTGATGTTGGCTCAACA
>NZ_LWGF01000604.1:0-561 GCF_001635355.1 Oleiphilus sp. HI0125 | reverse complement strand
TCAGTTGTAATGGTGTGAGGTGGTCGCGACGACGCCCGCTCTCACCGGTAAAATGACCTCCAGATTCAACCGAATGTTACCGACTCAATCTTTCTCCGTTTTGTTTAATAAGTGAATGTCTGCCAATCGCTCAACCAAGAACCAGTATCTGTCGATATACAGCTAAACCAAAGTCAAAATGTTTGCTTTCTCAGGAAAGTGAATGCCCGTAAACCAAGATTTCTTTCCTGACTTAACGTCCGCTAACCTCTCGAAGCGGGCATTGTGTTCAGAGAGCCGCCAAGGTCTGCTCTTGTCTAATTCCGTGCACTGCACTTTAAACAATCGATTGCCGCCTGCGCGGCAATGACGGATTGGAACGAAACTTAAATCCCGTTGAGCACGCAAGCGATTAAGGTGAATTGCCCGCAGAGCAAGAGAAGATGCCCTGAGTTACCGGGTCGCCTTTAGATGAAGGTGAATTGAGAAGCAAGAGAGGCTGGCATGTGCCATCTTAAGACCTTTGGCGAAACAAAGGTCTTAAGGCGCTGTGGGTTGCCACCGACAGGAAAAAAGAATTAG
>NZ_LWGF01000603.1:0-453 GCF_001635355.1 Oleiphilus sp. HI0125 | reverse complement strand
CTGTAGATTCAACGCCGTGAGCGTATCACCATCCACATCACTCGCTTGCGCCAAGAGCTGCTCTTGGCTCAGTGTGATACTTCCATCCTCATCAATTGCATACGCCAAGTTACCTGAAACAGGGAAGTCGTTCACAGGAACAACTACGATATTCGCTTGGGCCGTATCACTCGCACCCTCAGCATCTAACACAACCACATCGAGGACAATGTCGCCATTGAAATTCTCATTCGGAATAAAACTAAAGGAGCCATCATCATTCGCACTCAGCGTTCCATCTGATCCTGAGTAGCTAACACCTTGCAGACTCACATCACCTTCAACGTCACTTGAATTCGCCAAAAGCTGTGCAGGTGTCAATGTAATTGTACCGTCCTCATTCATGCTGAAAGACGTATCCCCTGCAACTGGCGGGTCATTCACAGGAACAACTACAATATTCGCTTGGGCCGT
>NZ_LWGF01000602.1:0-412 GCF_001635355.1 Oleiphilus sp. HI0125 | reverse complement strand
AATTGCATACTCATCGTAATACCTTGCTGCGCAGGCTCACCAAAGCACAGGAGTTACTGCCGCGGCCTTTGGAAGAAAACTTAATACAAGTTGGAGCGGCGCTGGAACTTTCGAGTTGGCTATCTTGATGAAAGAGTAGTATTGCCAATACCTTTAGAGATATGAGAGTGATCATAGACAATTGCGGTAGTTTGTTTTTTAGAGGGTAACATCAAGCTAATTCTTCTTTTCCTGTCGGCGCTGGCCGACGGCAGGCCAGGGTCTTTGTTTGGCCAAAGACCCCAATACCCCAAAGGTGACCCAGATCGCTTGCGCGCTCGACGGGATTTAAGTTTCGTTCCAATCCGTCATTGCCGCGCAGGCGGCACAAAAGCGCTTTAGCGCGTTGAACGACAAAAAGTCGGCCCGAAGG
>NZ_LWGF01000601.1:0-227 GCF_001635355.1 Oleiphilus sp. HI0125 | reverse complement strand
CAATTCCTCTACAACGTCATCCAAGCCCCCAGACAAATCAATATCATCTAAATCCAGGTCATCTGCATCTGGCTCCGGTTCAGGTTCTGGCTCTGGCTCCGGTTCAGGTTCAGGTTCTGGCTCTGGCTCTGGCTCTGGTTCTGGCTCTGGCTCCGGTTCTGGCTCCGGTTCTGGCTCTGGCTCTGGCTCTGGCTCTGGCTCTGGCTCTGGCTCTGGCTCTGGCTCTG
>NZ_LWGF01000600.1:0-223 GCF_001635355.1 Oleiphilus sp. HI0125 | reverse complement strand
AGCTGAGAAGAANGAAGCTGAGAAGAAGGAAGCTGAGAAGAAAGAAGCTGAGAAGAAAGAAGCTGAGAAGAAAGAAGCTGAGAAGAAAGAAGCTGAGAAGAAAGAAGCTGAGAAGAAAGAAGCTGAGAAGAAAGAAGCTGAGAAGAAAGAAGCTGAGAAGAAAGAAGCTGAGAAGAAAGAAGCTGAGAAGAAAGAAGCTGAGAAGAAAGAGGCTGAGAAGAAA
>NZ_LWGF01000599.1:0-3892 GCF_001635355.1 Oleiphilus sp. HI0125 | reverse complement strand
GAAAATCATGAATGTGCATAAAATAGTCAAAAAATTGTCCGCTTTGCACAATACTAGTTATGTTTAAGCTCACTAATACGGTCTCTTAGGGCTGCCGCACGCTCAAAATCTAAGGCCTTCGCGGCGGCGTACATTTCGTCCTCTAACGCCTTAATTGACTTCAGTTTAGAGCCGGAATCAGCGCCGTAGCTCCCACTTTCTTCAGCAACTTTTCTACCGCCAACCTTAACCCGCCCAGGAATTACGACCGCGCCCTCCATGATATCTCCAACAGATTTGTTGAGCGATTTGGGCGTCAAACCATTCTCTTTGTTGTACTCTTCTTGTTTTGCTCTTCGTCGCTCGGTTTCGTCCATAGCACGCTGCATTGAACCCGTCACACGATCTGCATACAAAATTGCTTTACCATTTATATTTCGCGCTGCCCGACCAATCGTTTGAATTAGCGATCTATCGGATCTTAGAAACCCCTCTTTGTCCGCATCTAAAATCGCGACAAGAGCTACTTCAGGCATATCCAAACCTTCCCGAAGCAAATTAATACCAATCAATACATCAAATACGCCCTTGCGTAAGTCTTGAATAATTTCGACTCTTTCTACGGTATCAATGTCGGAGTGTAAATATCGAACCTTAACGCCATGTTCCATTAGGTAATCCGTTAGATCTTCTGCCATCCGTTTGGTAAGCGTCGTAACAAGCACTCGATCACCTGCCTCAACAGATTTATGAATCTCCCCGAGCAAATCATCAACCTGCGTTGTAGCTGGACGAACCTCTAAAATTGGATCGAGAAGCCCTGTCGGCCGCACAACCTGTTCAACGACCTGCCCTGCATGCTCTTCTTCGTATTTCGCAGGCGTAGCCGAAACAAAAATTGTCTGTGGGCAGATTCTCTCCCATTCATCAAAGCGCATCGGTCGATTATCAAGAGCACTAGGTAAGCGAAAACCATATTCGACTAGAGTTTCTTTTCTAGATCGATCGCCTTTATACATTGCCCCAATCTGAGGGACGGTAACATGCGATTCATCGATTACCATAAGTGCGTTCGCTGGCAGGTAATCAAATAATGTTGGAGGTGGCGCTCCGGCAGGACGTCCTGACAAATACCTAGAGTAATTTTCGATCCCGTTGCAATAACCAAGCTCGTTCATCATTTCTGTATCATATCGGGTCCTCTCTTCAAGACGCTGTGCTTCAACCAACTTGTTATTATCCTTGAGTTGAACAAGCCTCCCGGACAACTCTTCTTTAATTTGGTCTACCGCATCCAAAATGGTTTGGCGAGGGGTTACATAATGCGACTTCGGGTAAATTGTGATTCTAGGTACTTTACGCAATACTTCGCCGGTAAGCGGATCAAACTCAGATAACTGCTCTACCTCATCATCAAACAACTCAATACGAACTGCATCCCGCTCTGACTCGGCCGGGAATACATCAATGACATCCCCCCTGACGCGATATGTTGCGCGCTGAAGTTCCATATCGTTTCTTGTGTACTGTAATTCGGCTAGACGCTGAAGAATCTTGCGCTGATTTGTAATTTCACCACGATCTAGGTGGAGCATCATTTTCATGTAGGACTTAGGATCGCCCAGACCATAGATCGCGGATACAGTCGCTACGATTATTGTGTCTTGACGCTCCATCAACGCCTTCGTCGCGGACAATCGCATTTGCTCAATGTGCTCGTTGACTGACGCATCCTTCTCGATGAATGTATCCGATGCAGCAACATATGCTTCAGGCTGGTAATAGTCGTAATACGATACAAAGTATTCAACTGCATTGTCGGGGAAAAACTCCTTAAACTCGCCATAGAGTTGGGCTGCTAAGGTTTTATTATGCGCCATGATAATGGTTGGCCGTTGAATCTTTTCGATGACATTTGCAATGGTAAATGTCTTACCCGATCCCGTAACACCAAGTAAGGTTTGGTGCATTAATCCATCATCGATGCCATCGACTAAACCCGCGATGGCAGTTGGTTGATCCCCAGATGGAGAAAATTTGGAAGAGACTTTAAATTCCTTGGTCTTCATATTTCAGAAACAACTATGCAGTGGTAAACTTACGCCCCGCAGTACTGAGTGCTATAAATAACACTCAGATTTGGAAGCTTTATCGGTCAATTTGCGCAAATGCTAGCAAAAAATCTTCGTTAGTACGCGTATGTATTGAACGTAACAATCATAGAGTTGAGGCATACATCTTGGAACCTTCATTATCCAATCGTGTTCAAAATATAAAACCATCACCAACACTTGCTGTAACAAATAAGGCAAACGAATTACGTGCTGCCGGCAAGGATATTATTGGCTTAGGCGCTGGCGAGCCAGATTTTGACACACCTCAACATATTAAAGATTACGCAATTAAAGCCATTGATAATGGCCAAACTCGCTATACAGCAGTAGACGGCACGCCCGAGTTAAAACAAGCAATCATCGCCAAGTTCAAAAACGATAACGGTTTATCTTACGAGCCAAATCAGATACTCGTTTCATGCGGCGGCAAACAGAGCTTTTTCAATCTCGCACTTGCGCTGCTAAATGAGGGTGACGAAGTCATTATTCCTGCGCCTTACTGGGTATCATATCCAGATATGGTGAAGGTAGCTGATGGAACACCAGTAATTATTGAATCTGGCGCTGATCAGCGCTTTAAAGTTACTGCCGAACAAGTCGCAGCAGCGATTACTCCAAAGACAAAATTGTTCGTTATTAATAGCCCTTCAAACCCAACAGGCATGGCGTATACGACTAGCGAGCTTAAAGATATTGCGGAAGTGTTGTTAGCGAATCCGCACGTAATGGTTGCGACCGACGATATGTACGAACACATCTTATGGAACAAAGAAGGCTTCCATAACATCCTAACGGTCTGCCCAGAGCTTTATGATCGTACGTTTGTACTTAATGGGGTATCAAAAGCTTACAGCATGACCGGCTGGCGTATTGGTTACGCAGCAGGGCCTCAAAAAGTCATTGCAGCAATGAAGAAGATTCAATCACAAAGCACCTCAAATCCAGCATCTATCTCACAAGCTGCCGCTACCGCTGCACTAACTGGTGATCAGGAGTGCGTAGATGCAATGGTCGTTGAATTCAAAAAGCGCCATGACTACCTTGTCGAAGCGCTGAATGACATCAATGGCGTCAATTGCCTTGCCGGTGACGGAACGTTTTATGTATTCCCTGACTTCAGCAGTGCAATTGAACAGAGTTCTGCAAACTCAGATATCGAACTAGCCGAATTACTCCTTTCAGAAGCTGGTGTCGCATTAGTGCCAGGCTCTGCGTTTGGTTCGCCAGGGTGTATGAGACTCAGCTTCGCGACGAGCATGGAAGTCCTTCAAGATGCTGTTTCAAGAATCAAAAAAGTTCTTGGATAAACGCTTGACCAAGGAGCGTTAGATCATTACTATACGCGCCTCTTATGAAGTTCCCCGATAGCTCAGTTGGTAGAGCAACGGACTGTTAATCCGTGGGTCGCTGGTTCAAGCCCAGCTCGGGGAGCCAATTTGATAAGACATATTCTTAAAAGACGTCAGTGAAAACTGTACGTCTTTTTTTTATGCCTGCAATTTATGCATACAACGAATCCGTGGTAAACCCTGCCGGCTTTACCTAGATCAAGCCCAGCTCGGGGAGCCAATTTCATAAGACATATTCTTAAAAGACGTCAGTGAAAACTGTACGTCTTTTTTTTATGCCTGCAATTTATGCATACAACGAATCCGTGGTAAACCCTACCGGCTTTACCTAGATCAAGCCCAGCTCGGGGAGCCAATTTCATAAGACATATTCTTAAAAGACGTCAGTGAAAACTGTACGTCTTTTTTTTATGCCTGCAATTTATGCATACAACGAATCCGTGGTAAACC
>NZ_LWGF01000598.1:0-206 GCF_001635355.1 Oleiphilus sp. HI0125 | reverse complement strand
AAGAAAGAAGAACAAGCCAAGATAGAAGAACAAGCCAAGATAGCAGAACAAGCCAAAAGAGCAGAACAAGCCAAGAAAGCAGAACAAGCCAAGAAAGCGGANCAAGCCAAGAAAGCAGAACAAGCCAAGAAAGCAGAACAAGCCAAGAAAGCAGAACAAGCCAAGAAAGCAGAACAAGCCAAGAAAGCAGAACAAGCCAAGAAAGC
>NZ_LWGF01000597.1:0-268 GCF_001635355.1 Oleiphilus sp. HI0125 | reverse complement strand
AGCATGACGACCATGGACACGACAAACATGACGACCATGGACACGACAAACATGACGACCATGGACACGACGATCATGACGACCATGGACACGACGATCATGATGACCACGGACACGACAAGCATGACGACCACGGACACGACGATCATGACGACCATGGACACGACAAGCATGACGACCACGGGCACGACAAGCATGATGATCACGGACATGACGATCATGGACATGATGAGCATGAAGGTCATCACCATGCCCATGATGGAGTAGA
>NZ_LWGF01000596.1:0-815 GCF_001635355.1 Oleiphilus sp. HI0125 | reverse complement strand
ATAGTAATCAGCGATGTGCCAGTGGGTGCGACGTTATCAGCTGGCGTTGATAACGGTGACAATAGCTGGACCTTAAGTGTCGATCAGTTGGTCGGTCTAACGATTACGCCACCGCTGCATGATAGCGAAGACTTCAGCTTATCGGTGTTGGCGAGCGTGGCAGATGTCGATCCTGAGACAGGAGAGGTGAGTACGTCTGAGACCTTGTCGACGGTGGATGTTGAGGTTAACGCGGTCGTGGATACGGCGACACTGGTTGATAGTCATGTTGATATCAATGAAGACACTGCATTCAATATTGATATACAAGCGCTTTTAGTCGATCAAGATGGTTCTGAAAGTATCGTTAGCGTTACGTTCTCGCAAGTGCCAGACGGCGCAGTGTTTAGCCACGGTACGGTCAATGCTGACGATACAGTGACTGTATTGGCCGAGGATCTAGCAGCGCTGACGTTAACGCCTCCGTTGCATGACAGTACTGACTTTACGTTGGATGTCATGGTGACGCATCAGGACGAAGATCCAGATAGTGGTGTGGTTACGGAAGCGAGTAGCACCGCACAATATCATGTTTCAGTTATCCCAGTGGCGGATGTCCCAACGTTACAAGCGAACGACATTAGCGGAAACGAAGATGAACCGATTAGCCTGGATATAACGGCGGATCTTGTCGATCTAGATGGTTCTGAGTCGATTACTGCGGTGCGTTTCGAGGGTGTTCCGGAGGGCGCGCAGCTTTCAACGGGTGCCGATCAGGGTAGTGGTGTTTGGATCGTGAATATTGACGATTTAGCGAGTCTAACCATACAAGCACC
>NZ_LWGF01000595.1:0-741 GCF_001635355.1 Oleiphilus sp. HI0125 | reverse complement strand
CTGATGGTCAGGGTGGTACAGATACGGCCCAAGCGAATATTGTAGTTGTTCCGGTGAATGACCCGCCAGTTGCAGGGGATACGTCTTTCAGCATGAATGAGGACGGTACAATTACATTGACACCTGCACAGCTTTTGGCGAATTCAAGTGACGTTGAAGGTGATGTGAGTCTGCAAGGTGTGAGCTACTCAGGATCAGATGGAACGCTGAGTGAGAATGATGATGGCTCCTTTAGTTTTATTCCGAATGAGAATTTCAATGGTGACATTGTCCTCGATGTGGTTGTGTTAGATGCTGAGGGTGCGAGTGATACGGCCCAAGCGAATATCGTAGTTGTTCCTGTGAACGACTTCCCTGTTTCAGGTAACTTGGCGTATGCAATGGATGAGGATGGAAGTATCACACTGAGCCAAGAGCAGCTCTTGGCGCAAGCGAGTGATGTGGATGGTGATACGCTCACGGCGTTGAATCTACAGACAGCCAATCCGGAACTGACGATTACAGATAATGGTGATGGGACGTTCACGCTGACACCGGCTGCAAACTTCAATGGTGATCTCGATATTAGTTTCGATGTATTCGATGGTGAAGCGACAGTTGCAGCCAATATCGATTTGACAGTGAACCCAGTGAATGATCTGCCGGTCGCGCAGGATCAGAATTTCCAGATGAACGAAGACGGGACGATCACGCTTACAGATGGGGATCTGTTAACGGGAGCGTCGGATGTTGATGGTGATA
>NZ_LWGF01000594.1:0-506 GCF_001635355.1 Oleiphilus sp. HI0125 | reverse complement strand
CTTCAGTCACTGCGCCAGTGCTTGCCCCCGTTATTACAGCTGCATCGTCTTTACCATGAACCGTAATGACGAGATTCTGCGTGTCGGTACCACCGTCTTGGTCGGTCACCGTAATCGGAATGGTGACAGTTTGGTCTGTACCTGCGGCCAAGTGTTGATAGGCGCTGTGACTGGGATCAAAGGTGTACGACCCGTCGGCATTTAGCGTAAAACCGTCTATGGTCGGTGCGGTGTAGGTGGCCGTTTCATGGTCGTCAGTATCCGTTGCTGTAAGCTGGCCCGTTAGCAATTGGCCATCCTCTGTCACGCTTTGCGCTTGGATTTGCTGTAATACCGGCGCGTCATTTGTGCCCGTTAGGGTGATGACAAGATTCTTGGTATCAGTCGCGCCAGCTAGGTCAGTTACTGTCACAGGGATGGTGATGGTTTGTACATCGCCTTGCGCCAAATGGTTATAACTACCGTGGCTTGGGTCGAAGCTATAGCTACCATCTTGCTTTAGTACA
>NZ_LWGF01000593.1:0-1368 GCF_001635355.1 Oleiphilus sp. HI0125 | reverse complement strand
GGTGGAGGTTACTTTGGAAGCAGTCGCTGATGCGCCTGCGGTGAGTGCGAGTGATGTAAATGGTGATGAGAATAGTGCTATTGCCTTGGATATCACTGGTAGCCTAGCAGATAACGATGGTTCTGAGTCAGTTACCGGTTACACCATCAGCGATGTGCCGTTAGATGCTACGTTATCGGCTGGCACTGACAATGGAGATGGTAGCTGGACGTTGACAGCCGCTGAGCTTGCCGGTCTCACGATCACGCCAGCAATAGGCCATCTAAGCGATATCGTTCTGCAGGTCACGATTCATAATGAAGATGTTGATCCCGATGATAGCAGCCAAGTCGATAGCAATAGTGCAACGACGTCAATGACTGTAACAATTAATTCGGTTATTGATGGCCCGAACCCGGTTGATCCAGTCGATCCGACCGATCCAATCGATCCATCGAACCCAAGCGCTGACGGTGATCCACTGACGGGGGCTGTCACTGTAGCAGAAGACGTAGTTTTTGATCTTGAATTGGGTCCGTTAACTCCCATTGACGTTAATGAAACAATGAGCAGTGTCACGATCGGTGGTGTGCCAACTGGAGCGATTTTGTCAGCGGGTACGAATAACGGTGATGGCACCTGGACAGTGGATCCCGCTGATCTTGACGGTTTGAGCCTTACGCCAGTCGAACATTCTAGTGATGACTTCACATTAACGACTGCAGTAACGTTCACACAGGGAGATGTTAGTCAAGTTTATAATGGTTCGGTAGAAGTTACTTTGGAAGCAGTCGCTGATGCGCCTGCGGTGAGTGCGAGTGATGTAAATGGTGATGAGAATAGTGCTATTGCCTTGGATATCACTGGTAGCCTAGCAGATAACGACGGTTCTGAGTCAGTTACTGGTTACACCATCAGCGATGTGCCGTTAGATGCTACGTTATCGGCCGGCACTGACAATGGAGATGGTAGCTGGACGTTGACAGCCGCTGAGCTTGCCGGTCTCACGATCACGCCAGCAATAGGCCATCTAAGCGATATCGTTCTGCAGGTCACGATTCATAATGAAGATGTTGATCCCGATGATAGCAGCCAAGTCGATAGCAATAGTGCAACGACGTCAATGACTGTAACAATTAATCCGGTTATTGATGGCCCGAACCCGGTTGACCCAGTCGATCCGACTGATCCAATCGATCCAACGAACCCGAGCGCGGATGGCAATCCATTAACAGGAACGGTAAGCACGTTAGAGGATACTGAGGTCGATCTTGAACTGGGTCCATTAACCGCTGTTGATAGCACTGAAACGATCAGCAGTGTCACGATCGGTGGCGTGCCAACTGGAGCGATTTTGTCAGCAGGTACGAACAACGGTGATGGCACCTG
>NZ_LWGF01000592.1:0-1224 GCF_001635355.1 Oleiphilus sp. HI0125 | reverse complement strand
AGCAGCTCTTGGCGCAAGCGAGTGATGTGGATGGTGATACGCTCACGGCGTTGAATCTACAGACAGCCAATCCGGAACTGACGATTACAGATAATGGTGATGGGACGTTCACGCTGACACCGGCTGCAAACTTCAATGGTGATCTCGATATTAGTTTCGATGTATTCGATGGTGGAGCGACAGTTGCAGCCAATATTGATTTGACAGTGAACCCAGTGAATGATCTGCCGGTCGCGCAGGATCAGAATTTCCAGATGAACGAAGACGGGACGATCACGCTTACAGATGGGGATCTGGTAACGGGAGCGTCGGATGTTGATGGCGATACGCTGAGTATCTCAGATGTTGCATACACAGGTACGGATGGAATCTTCACCGATACTGGGGATGACACATATACCTTTGCACCGAATGAGAACTTCAATGGTAAGGTCACCGTCGAGTTCTACGTACCTCATGGCGACGGCAGTGCCGGATGTGTATAAGCGAATATTGTAGTTGTTCCTGTGAATGACCCGCCAGTTGCAGGGGATACGTCTTTCAGCATGAATGAGGACGGTACAATTACATTGACACCTGCACAGCTTTTGGCGAATTCAAGTGACGTTGAAGGTGATGTGAGTCTGCAAGGTGTTAGCTACTCAGGATCAGATGGAACGCTGAGTGCGAATGATGATGGCTCCTTTAGTTTTATTCCGAATGAGAATTTCAATGGCGACATTGTCCTCGATGTGGTTGTGCTAGATTCTGAGGGTGCGAGTGATACGGCCCAAGCGAATATCGTAGTTGTTCCTGTGAACGACTTCCCTGTTTCAGGTAACTTGGCGTATGCAATTGATGAGGATGGAAGTATCACACTGAGCCAAGAGCAGCTCTTGGCGCAAGCGAGTGATGTGGATGGTGATACGCTCACGGCGTTGAATCTACAGACAGCCAATCCTGAACTGACGATTACAGATAATGGTGATGGGACGTTCACGCTGACACCGGCTGCAAACTTCAATGGTGATCTCGATATTAGTTTCGATGTATTCGATGGTGAAGCGACAGTTGCAGCCAATATCGATTTGACAGTGAACCCAGTGAATGATCTGCCGGTCGCGCAGGATCAGAATTTCCAGATGAACGAAGACGGGACGATCACGCTTACAGATGGGGATCTGTTAACGGGAGCGTCGGATGTTGATGGTGATACGCTGAGTATCTCAGATGTTGCATACACAG
>NZ_LWGF01000591.1:0-873 GCF_001635355.1 Oleiphilus sp. HI0125 | reverse complement strand
GATAATGGAGATGACACATATACCTTTGCACCGAATGAGAACTTCAATGGTAATGTCACCGTCGACTTTACCGTGTCTGATGGTCAGGGTGGTACAGATACGGCCCAAGCGAATATTGTAGTTGTTCCGGTGAATGACCCGCCAGTTGCAGGGGATACGTCTTTCAGCATGAATGAGGACGGTACAATTACATTGACACCTGCACAGCTTTTGGCGAATTCAAGTGACGTTGAAGGTGATGTGAGTCTGCAAGGTGTGAGCTACTCAGGATCAGATGGAACGCTGAGTGCGAATGATGATGGCTCCTTTAGTTTTATTCCGAATGAGAATTTCAATGGCGACATTGTCCTCGATGTGGTTGTGCTAGATTCTGAGGGTGCGAGTGATACGGCCCAAGCGAATATCGTAGTTGTTCCTGTGAATGACCCGCCAGTTTCAGGTGACTTGGCGTATGCAATTGATGAGGATGGAAGTATCACACTGAGCCAAGAGCAGCTCTTGGCGCAAGCGAGTGATGTGGAGGGTGATACGCTCACGGCGTTGAATCTACAGACAGCCAATCCGGAACTGACGATTACAGATAATGGTGATGGGACGTTCACGCTGACACCGGCTGCAAACTTCAATGGTGATCTCGANATTAGTTTCGATGTATTCGATGGTGAAGCGACAGTTGCAGCCAATATCGATTTGACAGTGAACCCAGTGAATGATCTGCCGGTCGCGCAGGATCAGAATTTCCAGATGAACGAAGACGGGACGATCACGCTTACAGATGGGGATCTGTTAACGGGAGCGTCGGATGTTGATGGTGATACGCTGAGTATCTCAGATGTTGCATACACAGGTACGGATGGAATCTTCACCGATAAT
>NZ_LWGF01000590.1:0-1217 GCF_001635355.1 Oleiphilus sp. HI0125 | reverse complement strand
TGTAACCCCGGCTCTTGTCGACGTAACTGTAACCGGCGTGAATGATCTGCCGGTCGCGCAGGATCAGAATTTCCAGATGAACGAAGACGGGACGATCACGCTTACAGATGGGGATCTGTTAACGGGAGCGTCGGATGTTGATGGCGATACGCTGAGTATCTCAGATGTTGCATACACAGGTACGGATGGAATCTTCACCGATAATAGAGATGACAGATATACCTTTGCACCGAATGAGAACTTCAATGGTAATGTCATCGTCGACTTTACCGTGTCTGATGGTCAGGGTGGTACAGATACGGCCCAAGCGAATATTGTAGTTGTTCCTGTGAATGACCCGCCAGTTTCAGGTGACTTGGCCTATGCAATTGATGAGGATGGGAGTATCACACTGAGCCAAGAACAGCTCTTGGCGCAAGCGAGTGATGTGGAGGGTGATACGCTCACGGCATTGAATCTACAGACAGCCAATCCGGAACTGACGATTACAGATAATGGTGATGGGACGTTCACGCTGACACCGGCTGCAAACTTCAATGGTGATCTCGATATTAGTTTCGATGTATTCGATGGTGAAGCGACAGTTGCAGCCAATATCGATTTGACAGTGAACCCAGTGAATGATCTGCCGGTCGCGCAGGATCAGAATTTCCAGATGAACGAAGACGGGACGATCACGCTTACAGATGGGGATCTGTTAACGGGAGCGTCGGATGTTGATGGTGATACGCTGAGTATCTCAGATGTTGCATACACAGGTACGGATGGAATCTTCACCGATAATGGAGATGACACATATACCTTTGCACCGAATGAGAACTTCAATGGTAATGTCACCGTCGACTTTACCGTGTCTGATGGTCAGGGTGGTACAGATACGGCCCAAGCGAATATTGTAGTTGTTCCGGTGAATGACCCGCCAGTTGCAGGGGATACGTCTTTCAGCATGAATGAGGACGGTACAATTACATTGACACCTGCACAGCTTTTGGCGAATTCAAGTGACGTTGAAGGTGATGTGAGTCTGCAAGGTGTTAGCTACTCAGGATCAGATGGAACGCTGAGTGCGAATGATGATGGCTCCTTTAGTTTTATTCCGAATGAGAATTTCAATGGTGACATTGTCCTCGATGTGGTTGTGTTAGATGCTGAGGGTGCGAGTGATACGGCCCAAGCGAATATCGTAGTTGTTCCTGTGAACGATGCACCTCAAGCAG
>NZ_LWGF01000589.1:0-696 GCF_001635355.1 Oleiphilus sp. HI0125 | reverse complement strand
AATCAGTCCTTGAGCGAGTTTCTGAGATACAATCAGCAAAATGCTGAGCACCACCATCACGCAGATCGTCACGGTCAACAGAAGTTATAACCACGTAATTGAGATTCATGTCAGCGATGGCTTCGGCTAGCTCTCGGGGCTCATCTTGATTTAGCGGCTTTGGACGTCCATGCGCGACATCACAGAAAGGACAACGACGCGTACAAATATCCCCCATGATCATAAACGTGGCAGTGCCACCACCAAAGCATTCACCTAGGTTCGGACATGATGCCTCTTCACATACCGTGTGCAGTCCGTGCTTTCGCAACTTGTCCTTAATTTCGCCAATTCGAGGCGTTGCAGGAATTCTCACGCGAATCCAATCAGGCTTTCGCGGCATCGTTTCGGTAGGAATCACTTTAATTGGAATGCGGGCAACTTTTTCAGCACCGCGCAACTTTTCACCAGCCACGACTTTTTTAACGGACGTCTTTTTAGTTTCTTCTGTCATAACGAATCTGTAACTTCAATGTTGGTCTGCCGATAACAAAATAATGAACTTAGGGCATCTACGAGGCAGTTAGAAAATTCTGTAATAGAGACCTCAGGGCAATAATCTCTCAGCTGAGCCATTTGTAAACCTTGGTAGCCGCAAGGATTAATACGAAGCCAAGGGCTTTGATCCATATCGAGATTTACACTCAGACCATGAAA